>NZ_CEEDBD010000002.1:0-180439 GCF_979253095.1 Rathayibacter sp. AC451
GCGAAGAAGAAGAGGGGTGGGGATCGCCAGGTACGGCGACCCCCACCGAGGCGCGGCGGTAACGCGCACGCCCGGGCGCGACGCAGCAGCGCTGCGCCTGCCCAGGAGAGGGGAGGGGTGGAAGGGAAAGCGGGTCAGCGGGACGCGAGGAGGTCCTGCATGGTCGCGATCTCCTCCGTCTGCGTCTGCACGATCATCTCGGCCATCTCGATCGCGTCCGCGTTCTGGCCCTCATCGACCTCGGTCTGCGCCATCTCCACAGCACCCTCGTGGTGCATCATCATCTGCTCGAGGAACAGCTTCTCCGCCTCGGCACCGGTCGCGCTCTCCAGCGCGGACATGTCCTCGTCGGACATCATCCCGTCCATGCTGTGATCCATGCCCGACATCGAGTCCTCAGCCCCCCACGCGGTGAGCCACTCCTCGAGCTGCGAGATCTCCGGACCCTGCGCTTCCTTGATCTGCGTCGCCAGGTCGGTCACCTCAGTGCTGATGCCGTCCTTCGCGAGGATCATGTCGGACATCTCCACCGCCTGCTCGTGGTGGGGCTTCATCATCTGGGCGAACATCACGTCCTGATCGTTGAAGTCCTCCGACGACGCGGCAGAGGTCGAGGACGGTGCGGCAGAGGCGGACGAGCTGCTGTCGCCCATCCCCTCCATGCCGCTCATCCCGGAGGAGCTGTCCGAGCAGGCGGAAAGAGTGATCGCGGTCGCCAGAGCGAGAGTCGAGGCCAGAAGAGTGCGCTTGGTGTTCATGAGTGTCGTATCCATTCAGTCGGTTGCAGAAATCGCCGGAACCACGCCCTACAGGCGCGGTGAGGAAGTCGCAGCGGACGCTGCGACACCAGGGCGAATCAGGTGCGACTGATCGACAACACCGTCAACGACGGCAGATACACGTGGAACCGCGCGCGCGGCACCAGCAGCAGAAGACGCGGACCCGCATCCAAGACACGCGCGAACATCGCCGGCACCCGGGCCAGGAGGATCAGGGACGCGAGGAAGAACACGATGACGCACGACGCCGCCATCAGCGCGCACCCCATCGCGCAACTGTCATCACAGGGCACCATCGGCACGACCGCGCCCTGATCGGCGCCGGCCGAGAAGGTCATCGCGCCGGTCGAGCCGGCCACCGGGTCGGCGTGCGCATCGGTCTGCGCGTGCGTGTGCCCCGCGGACAGGGAGGCGTCGGAATGGCTGCCCATCATCGAGTGCATCGCGAACACGCCCAGCAGCAGAGCCGCCAGCGTGAGCACCACGACGACCGCGCGCGTCAGCGGGGCGGACCGTCTAAAAACGACGCTGTCGCTCATGATCCACACCTCCGAAACCGCACGTCACTCCTCCGCGAGCGACAGAGAGGACGCTCGGGCATACCCCCCTAGAGTATGCAGAAAGCAGCCGGAGCGGCTGAAAACCCTCTCCGTACCCGTCCGACGAGCACCCGCGGCGGATGAGCTGCATCAGCACCCGGGGGGACGAGGACACCGTGACCGAGCAGACGACCGAGCATGACGACACCGCCGCACCCCACGGCTACATCTCCGACAAGGACCAGTACCTCCGCCGCCTGCGCCGCATCGAAGGGCAAGCCCGCGGCTTGCAGAACATGGTCGAAGACGAGCAGTACTGCATCAAGATCCTCACCCAGATCTCCGCGATGACCAGCGCTCTGGAATCCGTGGCACTGGGTCTGCTGAACGACCACCTCAACCACTGCGTCCTCGAAGCCGCCGCGGCCGGCGGCGACGAAGCGAAAATCAAGCTACAAGAAGCCTCCGACGCCATCGCCCGCCTCGTCCGCTCCTAACACCCCGTGACAGCTGGTCGATCGGGTGCCCTCCATGCACCCCGAGCAGCGGCGCTCCCTCGACGTACTTGGGGGCTGTGAGCCGTTCGAGGTGGTTCGTTCGGGCCGTTCTACCGCCGGTGGTGGCGGAGGTCGCTGACATGATGACCGGGTGCTGATCGCGTACCTGGACGAGTCCTACACACAGGACTTCTACTTCATCGGCGCTGCCGTGACCACGCAGGAGAAGTGGGAGCAGCTCGAGCAGGGCTACGCCGCTCTCCGGAAGCAGATCGCCGCAGACCACGGGGTGCCGGCGGATGTCGAGTTCCATGGGCACGAACTGATGGGTGGCGCCGGCGAGTGGGCTCCTCTGCGGGGTAGGCATCGTGAGGCGGCGGGCATCTACGCGGCCGCGCTGCGCATCGCGCAGGAGGCCGAAGTCCGCTACCTGTTCCGGGGCGTGGACGTGAAGCGCCTGAACGCCCGGTACCGATACCCGGAGCAGCCGCACAAGGTCGTCTTGCAGCACCTGCTCGAGCGGGTGAACGAGTACCGCCGCTACGTCTTCTCTTCCAACACGGAAGAGGTGATCGTCGTCGCTGACGAGATCGCGACGCAGGAAGAGCACCGGCGGCAGTTCGAGAGCTACCAGCTGCTGGGAACGCCGGGCTACCGGCCGAGCAAGCTCGACCTGATTTCCTCCCCGATCCAGTTCGCGTCCTCGAGGAACGCCGCCGGGTTGCAGGCGGTAGACCTCGCGGTCTATCTGCATCGGCGCCGCCAGACGGTGACGGAGACGCACCCGAAGTCCGCGGTGACGATGGCGCGGTTGAGCGGACTGGTCGCCGCGTCGACGTCGCACGACTGGATCTGGACGCCTTAAAACTAAGACCCCACCGAGGCGGGGTCTTAGGCTGGCAACGTTCCGGGAACCGGCCCGTTGTGACGATCACGATACACGCGGATCCCGAACGAGTCACGGCCTCACGGGCGCCGCCGCTCGATGAGGATCGTGTCGCGCCACCGACCGGCCTCCGGCCCGTACGTCATCTGCGTGATGCGCTCCCGGATGCCCACGCGCCGGAATCCCGCGCGTTCGTGGAGGGCGAGACTGGCGGTGTTCTCGGGGAAGATGCTCGACTGGATCATCCACAGGTCCGCGTCGTCCGCTGCGGCGATGAGCGCGGCTAGCAGCGTCGAACCGACGCCGCGGCCGCGTGCAGCGGCCGCGATGTAGACGGAGTGCTCGACCACGCCCCGGTAGACGGGCCGGGGCGAGACCTTCGACAACGCGGCCCAACCGAGGATCCGCTCTCCGTCGACGGCGACCAGGCGCCCGACGTCGAGCTTCCCCGCATCGAACGCCTCCCACGTCGGCGGTTCGGCCTCGAAGGTGGCGTGCCCGGTCGCGATCCCGTCACGGTAGATCGTCTCGACCGCCGCCCAGTCCTCGGGGGTCATCGGCCGGATCGCGGTCATGAGCAGCAGCTCCTCCGGCGGATCCGATGTCGGTGGAGCAGACTCCGGTTTCGGGGAGGACGAGCTGCACGCGCCGGGCCGCGGCGTGATCGCCGGCGAGTTCGTCCGCGATCGAGCGGACCTGCTCGTAACCGGTGACGAGCAGGAAAGTCGGCGCCCTGCCGTACGACTTCATCCCCGCGATGAAGAAGTTCGGCTCGGGGTGGGCGAGTTCCGCGACACCGTGGGGGTCGACGGTGCCGCAGGAGTGCAGGTTCGGATCGATCAGGGTCGCGAGCGCGCGCGGCGCTTCCACGATCTCGTCCAGGGAGACGCGGATCTCGCGCAGCATGTCGAGGTCGGGCCGGAACCCGGTGGCCTGCACCACGACATCGACTTCCACGCTCTCGCGCTCCTTCCGGCGCCGCCCCATCACCGTGACACCGCCGGAGGGGGTCTTCTCGAGGCGGTCGATTTCGAAACGGTCCAAGAGAGTGATCGCGCGGTCGCGGACGAGCTGGTGGACGGTGCCGCCGAGCTTGCCGCGCTCCTCGAGCTCGTCATCGCCGGATCCGAAAACGCGCAGCGGGCTGGTGCCTCGAATCGCCCACGTGATCCTCGTCTGCGGTTCCTCGCGGGCGAGACGGGCGAGCTTGATCAGGGTGTTCGCGGCGGAGTGGCCCGCGCCGACGACGAGGACGCTCTTCCCGGCGAACCGGGCACGGTCGGCGCCGAGCACGTCCGGCAGCGCGTGACTGAGATGCTCAGCGACATCGAGGACACCGATTGGGTCAAGGCCCGCGGAGGCGAGCGCGTTGGGCGTGGAGTAGGTGCCGGAGGTGTCGATGACCGCGCGGGCGGTGACGTCGGTGACGCCCTCCGGGGTGTCCAGGCGCAGTAGGAACGGTGTCGCAGCGCGACCGGTGGAGCGGGTGCGGTCCATGCCCTCACGAGAGACGGCGGTCACGCGGGATCGGTAGTGGATGACGGGGGCGAGCTGCGGGGTTGCGGCGAGGGGTGCGAGGTAGTCGCGGACGAAATCGTGCCCGGTGGGCAGCTTCTTCGCCGCGGGCGCCTCCCAGCCGGCGGCGTCGAGCAGGCGTCCGGCAGCGGCGTCGACCAGGTACTCCCACGGGGAGAACAGGCGGGTGTGTCCCCACTGCTGCACCGCGGCGCCGGCACTCTCACCTGCTTCGTAGACGATGACGTCCAGGCCCCGCTCGAGCAGCTGCGCGGCGGCGGCGAGACCGACGGGGCCTGCGCCGATGACGGCGACGGGGAGGCCGGTGAGGCGGCGCTCGTCGGTGCGGGGCGGGACGGTCAGCAGCAGGGTCATCGGGTGCACTCCTCAACATCGACGGTCATCGATGGACCGAGTCTGCCCCGGTATATCGATGACTGTCAATATGTGGGAGAGTGGAGGCATGGCGACGACCGAGCTGACCCTCACCGCGGCGGCAGCCGCGTGCTGCGCGCCGCTCGCGCGCGAGCCGCTGAGCGCGGAGGGTGCGGAGCTGCTGGCGCGGGCGTTGAAGGCGATGGCGGATCCGGCGAGGCTTCGCCTGGTGTCGATCGTGGCGTCGAGCAGCTCGGGCGAAGTGTGCGTGTGTGATTTCACGGAGCCGGTTGGGCTGAGTCAGCCCACGGTGTCGCACCACTTGAAGATCCTCGTGGATGCCGGGATCCTGGCCCGCGAGAAGCGCGGCACGTGGGCGTACTTCTCCCTCGTTCCCGGGGCGCTCGACTCCCTCGCCGGGATGCTCACCCGCGTCTGATCAGGCGGCCGTCACTCTCGCGGCGAGAGCCTCGACGCGCGCGGCGAGCTCGTCGTAGGCGGCATCGAACGCGGCGTCTGTGCCAGCGGGCACCGGGTCGGGGATCGACCAGTGCAGCGCCTCCGAGCCGAGTTCCTCGTGCGCGGCATCGCAGACGGTGATCACGAGGTCGGTGTCCGCGGCGACGTCCGCGAACTGCTGCGGGATACCTTCGGGTAGCGGGAGGCCGTGACGTTCGGCGGTCGCGATGGCTCCGGCGGCCACCGCGGTGGCCGGGTGGGTGCCGGCGGAGGCGACGGGGATGGGGCTGCGCTGCGCCCAGAGCTGCGCGGCGAGCTGGGAGCGGGCGGAGTTCGCGGTGCACACGAACAGCACCCGCCGCGCCGCGGCGGTAGTCGAGGGCCCGAGTTGATCGAAGGCGCCGGGGATCAGGTGGACGTAGCTGCGGCGCCGGTCCGCCTCTGAACGGCGACGGAGGATCATGCCCTCGCGCTCGAGGACGGCGAGGTGGTGCGCGACGAGGTTCGAGGGCATCCCGAGCCGGTCCTGCAACTCCCGCGGCGCCAGGTCCCCAAGGGTGAGCAGGTCCACGATCCGCAGGCGGGCAGGGTCGCTGAGGGCCGCGTGCCGGGCAGCGCGCGCTTCGAGTTCGGTTCGCTCGGTGTTCATTGACTCAATCTTGACTGAGTGATTGGAAGCGGTCAAGATGGCCGACGACATGGACACCACTTCCCCCTCCTCCGCTCGCTCGTCGGGCCGTGGCCGAGTTCCTCGGCACGGTCCTGCTCGTCGCGATCGTCGTCGGCTCCGGCATTGCCGCCCAGTCGCTCTCTCCGAACGACGTCGGTTTGCAACTGCTGGAGAACTCCCTCGCGACCGCGTTGGGGCTGGCGGTGCTGATCCTCACTCTCGGTCCGGTGTCGGGGGCGCACTTCAACCCGCTCGTCTCCGCCGTCGACGCGTTCCTCGGTCGCCGCGACCGCACCGGCCTGTCGGGGCGGGAGCTGGCGGTGTTCGTCGGCGCTCAGCTGCTCGGCGGCATCGGCGGCGCGGTCCTCGCGAACGCGATGTTCGAGGTTCCGACCGCGATCGCGACGACTGAGCGCGTCACCGCCGGGCACCTGCTCGGAGAAGTTGTCGCCACCGCGGGCCTGGTCCTCGTGATCCTCTCCCTCGCTCGCACGAACCGCGGCCCGCTCGCGGCGGCCGCGGTCGGCGCGTACATCGGTGCGGCGTACTGGTTTACGTCCTCGACCTCGTTCGCGAACCCCGCCGTGACCCTCGGCCGCGTCTTCACCGACACCTTCGCCGGCATCGCCCCCACCTCCGTCCTGCCCTTCGTCGCCGCGCAGCTCGTCGGTGCCGCGATCGGCGTCGGCATCGCCGTGTTCCTCTTCCCGGGCGCCGCCCGGGCGGCCGGGCACCTCGTGGTCCCGGCCACCACCTCCACCTCTTCGCACGTCTGACCCGGAAGGCCCATCTGATGCATCTCGTCGCCATCGGCGGCAGCGACGCGGGGATCTCCGCCGCGCTGCGCGCCCGCGAGCTCGACCCGTCCGTCGACGTGACCGTCGTCGTCGCCGACTCGTACCCGAACTTCTCGATCTGCGGGATCCCGTACTACTTCTCCCGCGAGGTGCAGCCGTGGCAGTCGCTCGCGCACCGCACCCACGCCGACCTCGAAGCCACCGGCATGACTCTGCGCCTGGACACCTTCGCGACCGACATCGACGTCGCCGGACAGCAGCTCACCGTCCGCACTCCCGACGGGACGCTCGACCGGATCGGGTACGACGAACTGATCGTCGGCACCGGCGCCCTCGCCTCCTCCGCCGGCATCGCCGGAGTGGACGAGCTGGGGCCGGAGGACGGCGTGCACGTGCTGCACTCGATGGGCGACACCTTCGCCCTCGAGCGCTACCTCGACAGCCGCGACCCGCAGACCGCGATCATCGTCGGCGCCGGCTACGTCGGCCTCGAGATGGCCGAAGCCCTCACCGTCCGCGGCCTCCAGGTCACTCAGCTGCAGCGCGGCCCGGAGGTGCTCTCCACCCTCGACCCCGAACTCGGCGCCCTCGTCCACGCCGAGCTGACCGAGCGCGGCGTCGAGGTGCTCACCCGGACGACTGTCGCCTCGATCGAGAAGACCGCGACCGGCCTCGCCGTGCACGCCGACCACGACGGCACACCCCTCACCCGCACCGCCGACGTCGTCCTCCTCGTCGTCGGCGTGAAGCCGAACACCGACCTCCTCACCCGCGCCGGAGCCTCCCTCGGCGCCGGCCGCGCCGTCGTCGTCGACGAGGCCATGCGCACCGGCCTCCCGCACGTGTTCGCCGCGGGCGACGGCGTGACCACCCACCACCGCCTGCTCGGAAGCACCTACCTGCCACTGGGCACTACCGCGCACAAGCAGGGACGGGTGGCCGGCGAGAACGCCCTCGGCGGCGACGCCCGGTTCGCCGGCTCCGTCGGCACGCAAGTCGTCAAGGTCTTCGACCTCGTCGCCTCCCGCACCGGTCTCCGCGAGCACGAGGCCCTCGCCGCCGGATTCGCTCCGGCGACGACGACCGCGGTCGCGGACGATCACAAGCGCTACTACCCTGGCGCGCAGCCGATCACCATCCGCATCACCGGCGACACCCGCGACGGTCGCCTCCTCGGCGCGCAACTCGTCGGACGCCTCGGCACCGAGACCGCGAAACGCGTCGACACCTACGCGACCGCCCTGTTCGCCGGACTCACCGTCGAGCAGGTCTCCGACCTCGACCTCTCCTACACACCCCCGCTCGGCTCCCCCTGGGACGCCGTGCAGACCGCCACCCAGACCTGGACCCGCACGAACACCGGAAGCAGCATCCCCGCATGACCGACAAGCCCACCATCCTCTTCCTCTGCCAGCACAACGCCGGCCGCTCCCAACTCGGCGCAGGCCTGCTCGAAGTCCTCGCAGGCGACCGCTACACCGCCACCTCCGCCGGGCTGTCGCCCGCGAACACGGTGAACCCCGCGATCGCATCCACCGTCGCGGAACTCGGCCTCGACATCAGCGACCGCACCCCCCGCGCCGTCACCGTCGAGGACCTCGAGAACGCCGACATCGTCGTCGCTATGAAGCCAGGCCTCGCGCTCCCCGCGACCCCGACCGGCCGATTCCTGGAATGGACGTTCCCCGACCCGACCGACTGGAGCACCGAGAACGTCCGACCGCTCCGCGAGGCCGTCGCCGCTCGAATCCAGGCCGAGCTCCTCGACTAGACGCGACCCACCCCGAAGGATCGGGCGGCGTCCTCGGCAGTGCAGCCGTGAGCACGCGTCCCACGGCGATTGCGAGCTTGCTACCGGGATGATGTCAGTGTCGGGCGGTCCTGCGGTGCAGTGCGATGGCAAGGGTGAGTAGTCCGTCGATGGATTCGACGATGACGGGAGGTACGTCGGGTAGGCGAAAGCCGCAGTCGAACATCGTCGGTGTGGTGGCGAGCACGTCTCCGAGTGGTTGGCCGTCGACCCAAACGGTCAGTACGCGGAGCGGGTCGCGAACTTCGGGGGATCCGACCAGATACTCGTTGTCGCCGAGGAAGCCGGTTTGCGGTTCTTTCCGCAGACTACGAACCCAGGCCGGCAGATCGGTATGCGTCGGAGCGTGACCGTCGTCTTGTCGGATCTGCTGGTAGAGGTCGCGTGCGTCCTCGAGGGTGTCGCAGACGGTATCTCCGTGGAGATTCCCGGTGCGGTGGGCGCGGAAGCCGTCTGGGGCCGGGCTGATGAATCCTAGGATCGCGGCAGGATCATCCGCCGCTACGGCGGCGTCTCTGACGCGCCATCCGTCATCACCGATCGGGTCGAGCACGACCTCTCGGAGGTGATCAACTCCTGTTTCGCGCACCAAGACTGCCCTTCGTCGACGAAAAGTCCAGCCAACGCCGCTTCGCTCGGTCCGTCACGGGGGTTGACCGCCGAAGTCCGGTGACCGCTTCTTCTTTCTGTTCAGCAAGGTCGATCCTGAGCCTACGGACGCGTAGTGGCTGACGGGCCACAGTTGCGGTCGCTCCGTGATCGGGGCAGGCCCGTTCCGGAGTCGAGGTGAGCGATTGGACCGCGTGGTGAGGATGATGGTGGGGTGGACGAGGACAATACCGGCAGTGTTCGTGAGCTGCTCATGCGTGTCGGGGACGGGGATCGGGCAGCGTTCGCGCGGGTGTACGACCTGACGGTGCGGGACGTCCTGTCCATCGCGACTTCGCTGCTTCGTGATCATCCTCGTGCGCAGGAGGTCACTCAGGAGGTCTACCTCGAGTTGTGGCGGTGTGCAGCGCGGATCGCTCCTGATCGTGCGACGGTGCAGGTGATCCGTCAGCTGGCGCGGAGGCGGGCGATCGACCGGGTGCGCGCCGTTCATGCCGCGCGGGAACGCGACGAGATTCAGGCTCTTCGCCATCAGGAGTCACCTCTCGACGAGGTGGCCGAGGCTTATGCGTGGGGCGGTCCGGTAGCTGATGCGATCAAGGGGCTGCCGCTGATCCATCGTGACGTGCTGTTCCTGGCCTCTGTGCACGGTTATACCCACGCCGAGATCGCGCGAGAGCTCGAGATCCCGCTGGGCACCGTGAAGACACATCTGCGCGACAGCCTTCGCGTTCTTCGCACGCAGGCGATTCCTCCGCAGGCTTCAGCCGAGTAGGGCACACCGGTGCCGACTGCGGGGTACGGCCCAGAGATCGCGGACGTCCTGTTGCAGCTCGTCTGCGATGCGGGTGAACGCTGCTGCGGCCTTGTGGTTGCTGAGGCGTCCCGTGTCGACTGCTCGTGCGATATGACCGAGCTCACGTGTGCGGCGGTGACGTGCTTCCGGGGCTGCATGGGCTGCTGCGCGGCGTTTGAGGCACGCATGCGGGCGAGGATCGTGGAGACATCCCGTCGGCGGCTGAACATGATCAGTCCTCCTTCCCTCCCGAGGTGGGGCGCTTCGAAGCGGGGACGACATTTGCATGGGTGTTCACTCCAGCAGAGCTGTCTGATCGAACCAGTGTCGGTTGTCGCGGATAGCCTGCCCGGCAGGCTGCGTTCGGGCCGGTCGTGTCTCTGCTTCTCGTCTGGAGGATGTCTTTGTGGGCAATCTGCTTTACGGGTCCCCGCCCGCGCTGTTCTCGTTCGATGACTACACCCTCCTGCATTTGCAGCTGACGATCGTGACGAAGTTGCGTCGCGGCGAGGCGTTTGCGTTCGCGCTGGGTGGCGATTCGGCCGTCGGCCGAGGGCGCCATGTTCTCTGGATGCACCCCGCGATCGCTCTTCGATTCGAGTTCCAAGGGCCGCCTACCGCGCCGGCGAGTGCCGAATGGGTCCGTGTTCTCCTCGCGGACGCCAACAGCGTCCACGGACTCCACGTCCTCCCGGAACCCTCCACACAGCATGCTCCGCCGGCGTGAGGTAGGAGGGGTCCGAGATGCCCGGTCGCAGAGTGCTTGATGAGGGAGGAAGGGTTGTAACGTCGTCCTCGTTCGTCGCAAGACCGGCGGCGGGCCTCCCGCTCAGCGCCTAGACCTTCGCGTTGAGCGGGATCGCTGGCCGGATCGCCAGCGGCCATGTCCGTCTCGTCCGGTTGCGCACTGCTATCTCCTTCTCATCAAGATCTGCAACCCACTCCCGTCTGTTCCCGAACCGCGGAACGCTGAAGCCATGCAGCAGCTCTCGTATGCCTCGCGATGCTTGGTAACACCCGATGCAGTGAGCGCTGCGCTCCTGGATCTGGTGGCCTCGCTCGAACCACGTCAACGCGCGCAGATCGTCACGATCCCCGTCCTAACGGAGGACGGGCGCCTCGTCGACGCGACAGTGCTCCTCCACGCCGGCAGCGAGCTCGTCTCGGTCGCATCCGAGCCCGCCGAGGGCTTCCCGGACGCTGCCGTCGCGGACGCGGTGCTCTCGATCCGGTCACTCATCCGCAACCGCGTCCACGCGGTGGAGTACCCCGCAGTGGAGGACGAGGCGCCGGCCTCCGCTTACGAGGAGCCGTACGTCTGACCTGAGGCGACGCTGCGGCACGCGAGGGCGACGTGGCTGAACCGCACCAGGAGAGTGCGCGCTTCCTGAGCTGGGTTGATGCGCTCACGGAAATGACGCCAGAAGCCGTCCTCGTCATCCGCGCGATCGGCGACACCAGTGCTCGTCTTCGCATAAGCGCGGACGCCGCTCTCGCCCTGCTCAGCGACACAGCACAGGAACGTGGGATCAGTGTGCCCGACCTCGCGGTCGACGTCCTCAGCCGCCGCCTCGCGCTCAGCCCTGAGTGCGGAATTGCCCCGGCCTGTTCCGACGGGGCAGAGGCGCAAGACCCCTGAGGTTCTAGCAACCGTGGTGTCACCTGACGACGCCGCGGCGAAAGTTTGTATTGGGGTCGAGGGAATGATCCGCAGCGCGGGGAGAAGATCTGTCATGACTCCGACCCGCAGAGCCTTCCATGCTGACCCGACCTGGCAAGCTCGTCCGCTCCGACCTCTCCCAGCGGTGCTTCCAACCGTGACACCGCCAATGAGGTGGCCCGCTCGCGTGGGCGCTCTCGGCGCAGTAGCCGGCTAGGTCGGAAGCGAGGCTGCAGGGCGCAAACGGGAATCTGTATGTGACCGCCTACGCCGAGTAGGCGCCACCGATCAATCAGAGAACGGCGCCACCGAGCAAGCAACCCCACACCGCCGTGCATCGGCGTGGGCGGCAGCGTCCCGTAAGACCCGCCCGGTGAAATGCCCGGTGACGGGACGGCTATCGGGACACTGGAACAGTGGATCAGACGGCGATGCTGCGCACCCGCGCCGAAGTGCTCGACGACCTCGAGCAGCAACTGCGTTCCGAGGCCGATGTTGTGGGGGAGCGGATCGTGCGGACGGAGAACGGCTTCCGGCTGCAGGAGACGGAGACCTGCACGGTCGAAGTGTGGAAGATGCTGTTCAACTGGCGTCTCGTCGTCATGCCGCCGCACCAGCAGGTCGAGACGACTCACGGGTACTGCTACTTCGGCACCGGCCTTGAGAGCTTGGCCCGCGCGGTCGCCGCCGGTCTTCAGTGGGTGGATCCGATGAACACAGCTCCGGTGGGGTTCGACAAGCAGGCGTTCTGACCCGCCTTTCAACCTCGGGCGCCGCGAGCTCGTCGGCCTGAGGGAGTGTGAGCGTCCGGTAGAGGGTCGTGCGGCCGACGCCGAGCTTGGGTGCGATGGCTGCCTTGGGAGGTAGGCGGCGACTTCGGCGGTGCGCGCACTAGCGATGTTCACTTCGTGCAGGTTCTCGTCGATCGAAGATGTGACTCTTCGCGTGACAGTTCCAGCTCCCGCTCTGTAGAAGCAGCGCTCTGATGCTCCTGGGCCGTGCCATGACGGTCGTTACTGTGGGGGAGGCGCCTGCGTCTGCGGTGCAAGCGGATGAAGGGTGTTCGATCGCGTGGCTTCTCGGGTGGATCTTGTCGATGATCTGACTGGCACGCTGATCCTGGCCGGACGTGGTCGAACGGTGTGTTTTTCCGTCGATGATGACACCTACGAGATCGACCTGACCGCGGCGAACATCGGCTGCCTGCACCTCGCTCTCGCCCGTTTCGTCGACGCGGCACGGCCCCTGTCGGCAGTACAAGTTCGACCTCGCGTGACAGCGGTTGCTGCGAGCGCGGGGCGTAAGAGTCCTGAAATGTTGGCGGCGATCCGGCACTGGGCGCGACGCCACGGATACGAGGTTCCGCGGTCCGGTCGAGTGCCCTCCGACGTGCAAGCCGCGTACGACGCGGCACACTGACCCAGCACCGATCTCATAGGTCCAGTCGACCTCTACCTGGTGTGGCCAGCGGGTACCGCGCCTCGCGCGACCTCGCGCTCGCAACTCTGTCAACCATGGGCTGCCGCACCTGCGAGCACACCGGTCGGCTCAGACGCGGCAGCCGTGTCAACAGTACGAGACTGCTCGCGTCGGAGGCTGGGTCTGCCAGCAATCTGCGATCCGGTCGGGGTCCCGCTGTCCATCTGTGTTCGGGCCAGCCCTGCAAGAGCTGGGCTGTGCACAGGTGGTCAGGGGGCGTCCGCGAACGGCCTAGCCCGACCATCACTTGCCTCGTCTTCGATTGACGGTGCGTGCGGTCGACTCGGAGGTGTGCCGTTGGTACTGACGGCGCAGTGGCTCCTGGGTGAGTGGCGACGAAGAAGCCCCCGCGAGCAGATGCTCGAGCGGGGCTACTTCGAGACGAGCGAGGGGGTCGCTGCGTCGCTAGTGACGTTACTCGGTGGGCCAGGTGGTGAGGGCGTCGTAGGGGGTCAGCGTGGGTACGCCGTCGATGTCCTTGATGGTCATTCCGGGCTCAGTGAATCCGGCGGAGTGCGCGACCGCGGCGAGCACGAGTTGGGTCTGCGTGTAGTCGAGTCCGGAAACATCTTCGCGGAGGTCGACGGGTATGCCCTGCCCTAGTGAAGCGGCGATGCGGGCGACGCGCTGCTCGCCGCCGCTGAGCACGCCGATTTCGTAGCCGAGGCGGTCGAAGTCGACTGCGCTCGTCTTCCAGGCGTTATCGGTCCGGACCCATGGAGCGCCCGCGTAGACGAGGCCCGAGCGGATCAGCAGCTCGACCGCTGCGGCGAGCGGGTTCGACCCCTCAGCCCAGTCGCGGACCTGCGCGTAGAGCGCGTCGTTGTGGTCGGTCACGCGACCTGCTCCATCGAATCCGAGTTGACGCCGTCCGTCGATCCGGCAATGTCGGTGTCGCCGGCCGAAAGCCGGCGGGTGCGCGCCACTCGGGCGCGGGTCTGTTCGGGTCGCGGGACGCCTGTTGCGCGGAGTTCCTTCTCCGACCAGCCGCACGCGAGTGCGGCGGACCACGCCTTGGCGTGGCGGGTCTGCGCGTCAGAGAGAGCGGTCCGCGCGGTGTCGGTGTCGTTCGCTGCGCTCACGATGGACCGCACCGCTTCGACCCGCCTCTCGACGGTGGATTCGAGGAGGCGGCGAGCCGCCTCCGCTGCCTCATCAGGGTTCCGAGTCACGTCGTTCATACCCCGAGACTACCGAGAACGGCAGTCAAATGGGTACCGAGGAGGGTGCATGTGTTGACCTCGACCATGATCACACCTGTTTGGTACAGGGCGTATGAAGTCGTAGAGCAAGCTGTCGTCTTAGGTGTCCTAAGTTGCTTGCCGGTCTGGCGCTGCGCTGGCCCGGTGCGCATACTGGACGTATGGTCCCCGCTGGTTGGCGGGTTCGCTGCGCTGGGCCGAAGGACGGGGATGTGATGACGGAGTCGAGCAGATTGTTCGGTCGGAAGCGTCGTCCGAACGTTCCGCCGGAGCAGCGGCGGGAGAAGAAGTACGTCGTGCGGGTGTCCCCGGATGAGGATGCGATGTTGCGTGCTCGGGCCGAGGTTTTGGATGTGACGGTGCCGCGGTTGATGTTCGAGGCGGCGATCGATCCGCAGGTGAGGTCGGATGTGGAGTGGAAGTCGGTCGGTTCGGAGCTGATGCAGCTGCGGACGCTGATGGGGCGGCTTTCGAGCAACATGAATCAGCTCGCTCGCTTCGCGAACACCGAGGGCCGTTTCCCTGAGGAAGCAGTGCAGGTGGCGGCGGAGTACCGGGCGCTGGTGCCGCGGGTGAACGAGACGCTGCGACGACTGGCCGGCCAGTGATCCCGAACGTCACGTACGGCGGGGACATGGGCGGTCTCGTGCGCTACCTCGCGGGGGAGGGGCGAGCGAACGAGCACACCGAGCAGCACTTGATCGCGGGGGACCCGGCGATCATGGCGATGCATGGTGAGAGCGTCCTCGATCGGGCCGAGGCCGCCGCGATCGCGGCGGAGTTGAACGAGTACAAGAACTTCTTCGGCGTCGAGGTGACCCGCCAGGAGAAGGTGTTCGACAAGGACTCCGGTGAGCAGATCGGCAGCAAGCGCGTCGCCGCTGATGTTTGGCACTGCTCCCTCTCGCTGCGTGCGGAGGAGGGGCAGCTCACCGATGAGCAGTGGGGACGGATCGCGACCGATTTCGTGGACCGGATGGGGTTCGCCGGCGAGTCCTCCGGAAAGGCCGACTGCCGGTGGATCGCCGTGCGGCACGGTCTGTCGAAGAACGGCAACGACCACATCCACATCGCTGTCTCCGCGGTGCGCGCCGACGGGACGAAGGCGCACGTCGCGTATGACAAGGCGCTTTCGCAGAGGGTCAGCCGGCAGTTGGAGAAGGAGTACGGGCTCGAACCGTTGCACGCGCCCGAGCGTGAGCTGGGGAGCGCGGTGTGCAGCCAGGCGCGCGCGAGTCCGCGCAGCGCCGCGGCGCTGTCGAGGTCGACGCTCACCGGCTCGAGCGCGCGGTCCGCTCGTCGGCATCTGCATCAGCGGATGAGGCGGAGTTCGTGCGCCGGATGCGTCAGTCCGGGGTGCTCATCCGCCCGCGCTACGCGGCGGGCCGCGACGATGTCGTCGCCGGCTACTCGGTCGCCTTGCGTCCCGAGAAGGGCACGCCGGTGGTGTGGCACGGCGGCGGGAAGCTCGCCCGAGATCTCACTCTCCCGGAGCTGCGGAAAGGTTGGCCGGACTCACCTCAGTCCGCGCAGACAGCGGTCGATGAGTGGCGCGCGACAGCGAAGAACCCGTGGCGCTACGAGCCCGTTGCGCCCGGCCGCGAATCGGCAGAGCTCTCTAGCGATCTCTACTCCTCCTACGCGGAGGACATGGGGCGGCTGCACGACTACCTGAGTCGAGTGGACCCCGCCGATCGCGCGATCTGGGCACACGCGGCCCGCGAAGCATCCGGCGCCTACGCCGCATGGTCGAGGCGCCTCGAGCCGACACCCGGGCCGCTCGCTGAAGCATCGCGGACCCTCGCCCGCTCCGCGCATCTGCGGGCGCACGAGTCGACGCCGCGGCCGGCGGGGATGCCGTCGATGGCCGGTACGACGATGCTGATCCTCGCGACCGCCGGGAAGCGGAACAAGGCCGCCGAGGAAGCCATGCTGCTGCGCCAGATCGTGCGCACCACGCGAGCGATCATGGACGCCCACAAGGCCGCCGGCGACGCCCGCCGCACCCGCGAGCTCGCCGGGACGATCCGGAACCAGCTGAAGACGGTCCACGAGGGCTACAGCGCGCAGATCCAGAAGAACGCCTGGGAGGCTCTGCCCGAGGACACCCGCCGAGCGCGCGAAACGGTGCAGGCGAGCTTCGCGACAGGGACTCCCGTCCCGACGAAGCTCACGAAGGCGGAGCCGAATGTCACCTCGACCGCTGCCCCGCAGCGCGGCACCGAGCCGCGCGAGCGCGACGGACACGACCGCTAGACCGACACTAGTGAAGGGGAGGAATCACTATGGCTGACGACGACGGAGGCGTGGAGGAGTCCATCAACTCGTCCGCACGGATCGCGCTCACCATCGCGATCCAGCTCGGCGAGAAGCTGGCCCGCGCGTACCAGGAGGCGATGCGCGAAGCGCAACAGCGCAGCGCCATAGAGGCGCGTGAGCTCGCCGCCCGTTACGAGGGCGAGCGGGCGTCCGCACGGCAGGCGGTGACCGTCGTCAACGATCCCCAGTGGTGGGATCAGGCGACCGTGCACGACGTCGCCCGCGTCGCGGAGACGGCGGCGGCATGGAAGGACGCGGACCTGCAGATCGCGTCCGCCAGCGCACTGATCGCGTCGGAGGCGAAGGAGCGCTACGGCGTCGACGTCGCCACGCTGCAGGGCATCGCACGCGACACCCCGACCGAGCTGGACCTCGCGAAGCAGTGGGCCTCCACTGCCGCGCTCGATGGATACCACCGACACGACGATGACCGGCTGAAGATGCCCGTCGGCGACATCCGCGAGCCCAACCCTTCGGCGGAACGTGCGCTCATCGCGGACTACCGCGCGGCGGTCGCCGGCGACGTCCCCGCGCTCGAGCTGAGCGTCGCGGAGGAGTGGAAGCGCGCCAACGATCCGGTCGGCTACCAGGACTACCGCGTTGAGACAGCCGTCGCCTTCGATGATCATGGCCGGGCGCAGTCGGCGGACCCGGCGGTGGCTGAAGCCGCCCGCGCGGCTCTCGTGCAGGAGTGGCGCACCGACCATGCCGGCGGCCTCACCGTCGCCGCGGCGGACGCCGAGCGGGCACAATCCCGCCGTGACGTCACCGAGGCCCAGGTAATGATCGCGGAAGCCGACCGCCTCGACCGCGCCAATGACGCTTCAAACCAGATCACGGCGTCCGAGGTCCCCGTCGACTCCGCACGACGTGCCGACGAGCTCGAGCAGCAGGCCGCCCAGTACGACCGTGATGCAGAGGCCGGCGGCACGCCCACGCAGAGCTCCGAGGAGCTGCGCAGCCTCGCTGCGGACGCCAGGGCTCAGGTCGCCCTCTACCGCGACGACAACAGTGCGCTCCGCGACCCGGACGACGCTCCGGCGCCGACTGAGGAGGGGCGCGTAGTCGCGGCTCGATCCGAAGGGGAACTTGCGTACGACAGCGCCGAGCGCCGTGCGCACACGGCAGCGACGATGCAGGCCCAGAACGTGCCGGAGGAGCAGGTGAACGCGCGGATGACGGTCGACGCATCCTTCGCCACTCCCGCCCGCGGCGCGGAGCCCACGAAGCGCACGCGTGTCCCCTCAACCCGCGGCAGCCGCGGCCAGGGGACTCAGATCGAACGATCCAAGCCAGGCCGCTGACACTTCGAAGCGGGCCTCTGACACCACCCGATCTCCGAGGAGCTAGAAAGGCATCTCGCTATCTAGGCCGATGCTGCGCCGGTGGGTGAGGGGTTCGTCTCGCTAGCCGCGGCGGTTCTGCAGGCCCGTCGAGGGCTGCAGTGATCTGCTCGGCCGTCGGTATCGCCGCCCGCTCTGCCAGTGGGAGGGATTCGCGGGTGTAGCTGGAGACGGCCATGGGGGAGCCGGTCTGGCTGAGGGCGTAGCGGACGGAGTGCTTGTCGTGGCCACCCCAGATGAGGATCCCGACCGCGGGTCGATTCAGATCGCGTCGCATCCGGTCGTCGACGACCGCGGCGGAGCAACTGCGCGGGAGTCCAACAGCCTGTTGGACGCCATCCTCATCGCCGCGGCCGGCGCTTCGTCGCGGATCCGGGACAATTGCGGGATGACTGGACGCGACATCGAACTGCCGAACGGCTACGAGCCGTTCTTGCGTTCGCTGACGTCGCGCGTTCAGGACGCGCAGCTGCGCGCTCAGCGCACCGTGAACGCGCAGCTCATCAGCCTGTACTGGGACCTGGGTCGCGCGATCCTCGACCAGCAGGCGAAGGAGCCGTGGGGCACGAGAGTCCTCGACAGGCTCGCGGAAGACCTGCGCCGAGAGTTCCCGGCGATGACCGGTCTGTCTCGCAGCAACCTCTTCTACATGCGCGCCTTCGCCGCCGCCTGGCCCGACCGGGAGAAAGTCCCACAGGCTGTGGGACATTTGCCCTGGGGCCACGTCCGCCTCCTCCTCGACAAGCTCTCCACCCCTGACGTGCGCGCGGCGTACGCCGCCGCCGCAGCAGAGAGCTCGTGGACACGGTCGATGCTGCTCAACCACGTGAAGAACCAGACCCTGGAGCGGGCCGGCCGGGCGCCGTCGAACTACGTCGACCGGCTCGCGCCCGCAGACTCTGCCCTCGCACGGGAGATCGCGAAGGACCCCTACGTCTTCGACTTCCTCAACCTCACTGAAGATGCCGCCGAGCGCGACATGGAGAGCGCCCTCCTCGACCGTATCGCCGAAACTCTCCAGGAGCTCGGCACCGGATTCACCTTCGCGGGCCGCCAGGTTCACTTCGACGTCAGCGGCCGAGACTTCTACCTCGACCTGCTCTTCTTCCACACCGAGCAGCTGCGCTACGTCGTCGTCGAGCTGAAAAAGGGCGACTTCGAGCCCGCGTTCACTGGCCAACTCGGGTTCTACATCGCGCTCGTCGACGAACGGCTCAGACGACCGAGCCACGCCCCGACCATCGGCATCCTCATCTGCGGGGACAAGGACGAGCACATCGTCCGCTACGCCCTCAGTCAGGCAGCATCCCCGATCGCTGTGGCGACCTACACCTATGACGCGCTCCCCGACGCCGAGCGTCTCGCGCTGCCAGACGAGCGGCACATCATCGCCGCGATCGACCTCAGCGGAGCTTCGGGCAAATAGTCCCACAGCTTGTGGGACTATTGAGCAACAGTCAGTTGTGCCTCGGGAACTGACCTCCGTCGAGGACGAGACCCCCGTCGAGCTCCTGCACGACAACGGCTACCCGACGAACGCGCGAGCGGTCCGCGGCATCATGAACACCGCCGACAAGGCCCGCGACGGGATCTACTCGACCGCGCAGGGCATGGCCGTGTGCTTGAAGAGCGCCGCGACCGCCGACTGGGTGAACGCCCGCCCGAACGACACCCGTCCCCAGTTCGTCCCCGAGACGTTCGTCACGTCGACCCAGACGCTGTACTCGCTGTCGAAGGAAGGCGCCGGCACCGCCGGCCCCCTCGTCACCGCCCTGACCGCCGCGACGATCGAGGCCGCGGAGGAGCACGCGGCACGTTCCCGGGGCGGGCGCCTCGCGACGCCGCTCGTTGCCGTTCTCGATGAGGCCGCGAACGTCTGCCGGTGGAAGGACCTCCCCGACCTGTACTCCCACTACGGCTCGCGCGGGATCCCGATCATGGCCGTGTTCCAGTCCTGGTCCCAGGGCGTCGGCGTGTTCGGGAAGGAGGGCATGCTCAAGCTGTGGTCCGCGGCGAACGTGAAGCTGTACGCGGGCGGAGTCGCAGAAGACGAGTTCCTGCGCACCCTCTCCGAGCTGATCGGCACCTACGACAAAGAGACCACCTCCGCCAGCTACAACAAGGGCGTCCGCTCCACCACCTCGGCGCTACGGCGAGAGAAAATCCTCGAAGTCGCCGACCTCACCAGCATGGGCCGCGGACGCGCGATCATGCTCTCCTCCGGCGCCCGCGCCGCCCTCGTCGACACCGTGCCCTGGTACAACGGCCCCAAGGAGCAGGTCGCCGCGATCAACGCCTCCATCGCCGCCCACGACGCCAGCAGCGGACCAGCGAACGCCGCACCCGTCTCGCCTGTCGTGACGGTCATGCCTCCGCGCCAGGCTCAGCCTGCGGCGGACGTCGACGCAGACCAGGACGCGACTCTCCGCGGTGAGCAATGAGCGACGAGGACCTGTTCGATGTCGACACGGATGCGTTCTCGGCTCCGGTTCGACCCGTCAGCCTGCACCCCGTCGAGGTGGAGGACGTGGACGAGGAAGAGGGGCCGGCGACGTACTTCGGATCCGCCGACGAGTGGGTCCGCAAGTTCCTCCGACCCTCCTACCGGCGCCGGGTGACGGCCAAGGGCCAGGCCGCCGGCGACCGGTGGGCGGCTGAGTGGTGGAGCAGTGTCGAGGCGCTGACCCGCATCGAAGCCCTCTGGCGGATGTGGGAGGAGATTCGAACGAGCGCCGGGTCTTTGAGCGCCTACTGGATTAATCATCTGGATCCGCACATGCGAGTCCTACTCTCACCCAACGGCCCCTTCGCGACGTCGACGGACGAGAACCGGCCAGGCGACATGCTCCCTTACGCCGCCCCGCCGACCGGGATGTTCCCGCCGGACGAGCAGGGCTGACAACGGCCGACGACGAGGCACCCGCGGACTGACTTAGACCGATCAATTGGAGCCATGGGCTGTGGGGCCACTGATCGAGTAAGTGATGACTAGAGCACAGCTGCCATCTGCCTAGCGACCATGCCAGTCGCCCACCGCGGGGCCAGTCGGACGAGGCAGTCCAGGAGGCGCGCGTCACTTCCAACGAGAATCCGGAACTTGCCTTTTTCGATCCCGTCGACGATGGCGCGCGCTGCGGCTTCTGGTGTGGTCGCTCGAACCTTCTTTCCCTTTGCATCGATCATCGCGACTCCGGAGTTGCCGGTGAGATTCGTCGAGATGTTGCCGGGGAAGATGGTCGAGACGGTGAGGCCGGTGCCGAGCGCTTCCGCGTACAGCCCCTCGCTGAACTGCTTGACGGCGCCCTTGCTGGCTCCGTAGAAGGTCTGGCTGGCGAAGGGGATGAGCGCTGAGAGGCTCGACATGTTGACCAGTACGGAGTGGTCACGGGCTTTCAAGGTCGGCAGGAATTCCCGGCAGACGTTGACCGTGCCCCAGAAGTTGACGCCCATGACACGCTCGGTCACGTCGATGGAAAGTTCCTCGAACGGGGCGAACGAGTGGATGATGCCAGCGATGTTGATCAAGCCGTCGAGGTGAGTGTGCCGAGCGAGAACCTCGTGGCGCAGCGCCGCGACGGCAGCCGTGTCCGTGACGTTCGCCGTGTGAACGCTCAGACGATCGGCTGTGGTCCGCGCGAGCGTGCGGGTCTCGGTGAGTCCGCTTTCGTTCAGGTCGACCGCTGCGACGTGGCCGCCTCTTCGGAGTATCTCGAGGGCGACCTGCCTGCCCATTCCGTTGCCGCCGCCTGTGATGACGAAGACTTTGTTCTGAATCTGCATGTTCGTCTCCTCAGGCGCCGGAGGCGACGCGGCTCGGCCGTGTGCGTCGGGACGGTTCCACGGCGTATGCCTCGCCGGTGAGGAGCACGTCTGCTGTCGAAGCGATGTCCGCCGAGGACCGCCCTACGAAGAGCTCCACCTGGCCGGGCTCAACGAGCCACCCTTCTCGCTTGTCCCAGAGGGCGAACAGAGTGGTGGGTATCTCGATCGAGAGGAGTCGTGTCTCTCCGCGCTGGAGCGACACACGGTCGAAGGCGAGAAGGATGCGGGCAGGGCGGACAGTTCGCGCGTGGACGTCGTGCCCGTAGACCTGGACGACTTCCTCTCCGTCGCATTGACCCGTGTTGCTGACGGTGAACGTGAAGCGGATGGTTCCGTCGGTGGGGACAGTGGGGGAGTCAAGGGTGAGAGCGCTGTAGTCGAAGGTCGTGTAGCTGAGGCCGTGTCCGAAGGGGTAAAGCGCACGGATGGATCCGTCGACGTATGCCGGCCCTTCGAGGCTGCGTCCGTAGGTGACGGGGGCGGCGCCGCTTGATTCCAGCATTGCGATGGGGAGGCGGCCTGCGGGGTTGGTGTCTCCGAAGAGCATTGCGGCGGTGGCGTTTCCTGCTTCTTCTCCGCCGAACCAGGTGGTGAGGATGGCGGGCACGGATTCGGCCATCCACCCCAGCGTGAACGGTCGACCGTGGCTGAGCACGACGATCGTGGGTGTTCCCGTTGCGACGATTGCTTCCACCAGTTCGCGCTGCACTCCGGGCAGGGTGAGGTCTGAGCTGTCCAGGCCTTCGCCTACGGTTCCGAGGCTGTTGATGCCGGACTGGTCGCCGACGACGACGATCGCGACTTCGGCTGACTGGGCTGCTCGCACGGCGTCGTCGAAGCCGGTGCGGTCGTCGCTGGCGATGCGGCTGCCGGGTGCGTAGAGCACGTCGACGTCGGCGCCGGCGCGAGCGCGGATGCCGTCGAGGAACGTCACGATCGGGACTGACTCGACGAGCAGCTTCGCGTCGTCGGGACCGGCGCCGGCGAGTCCTTCGGTGTCTGCGGCTCGGGATTGAGGGTCGTTGGCGGCGGCGAATTGGACGGTCATGCTGTCGAGCACGTGGTAGCTGTAGTGCCCGAGCTGGCCGAGCGGACGGTCGGCGTTCGGGCCGATGACGGCAATGGAGGAGAGATCAGCCGGAAGCGGCAGTAGGGGCTTTCCGTTGACGGGCCTGTTCTGCAGCAGCACGATCGATTCCGCTGCGACCGTCTTCGCAAGCGCGCGTGCCTCGTCCGAGTCGAGGGTCTGCGGGACTGCGTCGACGTCGACGTAGGGGTTCTCGAAGAGACCGAGCTCGAACTTCGCTGCCAACACGCTGGAGACCGCACGGTCGAGGGTGGCTTCGTGAAGCAGACCCTCCTGGAGGGCCTGCAGGATCTTGTCCGCGGAGTTGCTGTTGGCGAGGTCGACGTCCATGCCGGCGGTGAAGGCCTGGGCGTAGGCGGCGGCGACGTTCTCGGCGGTGCCGTGCTTGGTGTGGAGCTGGGGGACTGCTTCGAGGTCGGAGATGACGAGGCCGGTGAAGCCGTACTCATCACGGAGCAGACCCGTGAGCAGATCAGTCGACCCTGAGACGGGACTGCCGTCGAGGTCGTTATAGGAGGGCATTACGGCGCGTGCCCCGCCCTCGCGGATCGCTGTCTCGAACGGGCGCCCGTAGACCTCTCGGAGCTCTCGCTCTCCGATGTTCGCCGTTTCGGTGTTCCGGCCGCCGTCGCTGGCACCGTATCCGACGAAGTGCTTCAGGGTGGCGATCACGGGGCGGTCGGGGACGGCCCCTTGGATGCCACGGACGAAGGCCGACGCGATCTGGCCGACGAGGTACGGGTCCTCACCGTATGTCTCGCTCACTCGGCCCCAGCGCGGGTCCTGGGCGACGTCCGCCAGCGGGGACAGTGCCTGCCGGGCGCCGAGGGAGACCATCTGGGTACCGATCGTGGCGCCCATGCGCTCGATCAGGTCGGGGTTCCAGGTGGAGGCCTGGGCGATGGCTTCGGGGAACATCGTCGCGTCACGGACCTTGAAGCCGACCAGCGCTTCCTCGGCGAAGAGGACGGGGATTCCCAGTCGCGTCTTCTCGACGTGCACGCGCTGCAGGTCGTTGGCGAGTCGTGCGGTTTCGCGCGGTGGCATCCGCAGCGAGCACAGGCTGGCGGTGACGACTCCCCAGCCGGTGTCCGGCGGGGTGCGCGTGTCGACCATCGCTCCAAAGGGGGATACCAGCTGCGCGGCCTTCTCGGCGGCTGTCATGCGACCGAGGAGGTCGGCGACGCGGTCCGCGATGGGGCGAGAGGCGTCCCGGTAGGGCGCGTTCTGCAGAGAGTGCTCCTCGATCGTGTCAGCCGAGCTGGTCATCGTCGTCCTTTCAGAGGGGAGGCGCACACTTTCGTCGGTGCGAGCTTCTCGCCGGGTTGCTGCCTGCAGCGAGTGTGAATGAGAGAGGTCGGGTAGGAGCGGCTGTCGGCAGCACGGTGCGCCGTCTGCTCACCGCTCCTACCCGATGTCGCTCAGGCGAGTTCGAGCCCGAACCCGATCGGGAAGAGCGGGTCCCGTGTGCTCGAGGGAGCATCCGGGGCGGAGTCGCGGATGCTTTCCATCGAGAGCGGGATCTCGACCGGAAGTCGCCCCGCGGGGCTGATTTGGCCGGTGAGAGCGGTCACCAGTGCTTCGTCGGAGACACCGAAGGTGACCGTGAGCCCGGCCAGAGCCTCCACGATGGGCGCGAGGAGTGCGGGCCGGTCGAGTGCGACGTCGAGGACCAGCGGAACGGTCTTCGCGATGGTGCGCAGGCGATGAACCAGTCCCGGTCGCATCTCCAGCGATCCCTGGTGGAAGTAGCTCTCCAGGAACAGATCATCTCTGGGTTCGAACGGTGCTTCGATGCGGATGATCGCGATATCGGCGTCGTCGACGTGAGCGACGGGAGAGCCCAACTGGGCGAGCACGCTGGGATCGATTCCCTCCGAGTACACCTTCATGCCGGGCGTCAGCGGCAGGGTTGGTGCGTCCTCTGACTGGCCGTTCTTCAGTACGACGACGGATCGCGACTGGGCCTCCAGGCCGGCACGTCGCGAGGCGGCGCCGCCGACGAGAGCGGCGGCCGCTTCCTCGTCGACGAAGGGGTTGTCGAATAGTCCAAGTTGAAATTTCACGAGCAGCACGCGCCGCGCGGATTCGTCGATTCGGGCTTCAGAGATGCTGCCGTCGTGCACGAGCTCGATCAGGAGTTCTGTGCACTGCTCGCCGCCGAACTGGTCGGCGCCGGCCTCGAGAATTTTGACCATCCGCTGGCGAGCGTCGAGGTGCTCGACTCCCCAGGCGCGGGCGGGGAGGACCTGGTCGCCGACGATGTTGTCGTTGACGAGTTCCCAGTCGGTGAGGATCACGCCGTCGAAGCCGAGCTTCTCCCGCAGCAGGCCGGTGAGGATCTGCTTGTTGTAGCCGAAGCCGACCTCTTCGATGGGCTCGCCGTCGATTTCCAGGCCGATGGGCATGCCGTAGTAGGGCATGATCGCCGCGGTGCCGTTGCGGATGGCTACCTCGAATGGGCGAAGGTGAACACCGAACGCGTTGGCGGGATAGACCTGTTCCCGTCCGTAGGGGAAGTGAGCGTCTTCGCCGTCCTTTTGGGGGCCGGCGCCCGGGAAGTGCTTGGTGACGCAGGCGACGCTGGAGGCGTCGAGCGCGGGTCCCTGGAAGCCTTCGAGGTAGGCGGTGGTGTAGTCCACGGCGAGGTCGGGGTCGGCGCCGAAGGATTGGAGTTGGCGTGTCCAGCGCGGCTCGCTCGCGAGATCGACCTGGGGGTGCAGCGCCATGGTGATGCCGACTGCGCGGTATTCGTCGCGGGCGCGTTCCGCGAAGTCTCGGACGGTGTCGCTGTCGTGGAGCGCGGCCATGCCGAGAGCGTCCGGCCATTGCGAGAAGGGGCCGGCGGTGAAGGACGCTCCGACGTTGTCGACGAAAGCGTGGCGGGGGTCGGTGGAGATGGTCACCGGGATACCGTGCGGTGTCTGGGCAGCGAGCCGCTGCAGCGCGTTGTTCCAATGTGCGGCTTCGCGTGCGCTGCTGATGCGGTGCACGTTGAAGTGGTTGATGTAGCGGTCGAGGACGACTTCGGTCGTGGGGGACTTACTGATCGCGCCCGGCTCCTCCAGTAGGTCACCGTCCGGCCCGATTTCAATGACGGTGTGGAAGAGCAGACCGATCTTTTCCTCGAGGCTGAGGCGAACCAGGAGGTCCTCGGTGCGCTCCTGTGCGCTCAGTAGCGGGTTCTCGAAGGGGTCCATCTGGCCGTTTCCGTTGAGGTCTCGGTAGGCCTCTTCGGTGCGTGCGGTGGTGGTGGTCATGGGCAATCCGTTTCGTGCTGTCAGGTCGGCATCGACGCTGAGCGGTGAGGGGCGGCTGAGGCTCTCAGCCCTTGATTGCGCCCTGCATGACGCCGGCGACGAGCTGCTTACCGAGGATGAGGAAGAGGACCAGCAGCGGCACGATCGACACGAGGACGCCGGTCATGATCAGCGGGATGTCCTTGAAGAACCCGGTCTGCAGGAGCTGGAGCGCGACCGGCAGGGTGGGGTTTTGGGGTCCGAGGACGATGGCCGGCCAGAAGTAGTTCGTCCACGCGCCGATGAAGGTGAACAGGCCCAGCATCGAGGCGGCGGGGCGAACTGCGGGAAGGGCGATCGACCAGAAGGTGCGGAAGGTGGACGCGCCGTCGATACGGGCCGCTTCGATGAGTTCGAAGGGGAGGGCAGCCGACAGGTACTGCGTCATCCAGAAGACACCGAATGCGGTGACGATGCCGGGCAGGATGACCGCCCATAGGTTGCCGACGAGTCCGAGTTCGCGCATCACGATGTAGAGCGGGACGACACCGAGCTGGGTCGGGACGGCAAGGGTGGCCACGACGAAGGCGAGCAGGGGGACCTGGCCGCGAAAGCGGAGCTTCGCGAACGCGAAGCCGGCGAGGGTGGAGAAGAAGACGACGGCCACGGCGGTGACAGCGGAGACGAAGAACGAGTTCCAGGCGGCCTTCACCAGGTCGATGTCGGACTCGAAGAGTCTGACGAGGTTGCTGGCGAGTTCTCCGCCGGGGATGACGGAGGGGATGGGGTTCTGTGACACCTCGGCCGAGGTATTCGACGCGAGGAGGACGGTGTAGTACAGCGGCAGGACCGAGATGAGGATGACGGCTCCGAGGAGCGCGTAGGTCACCCATTTCGGCTTGTCCCCCGTGGTGCCTTTGTCGCGTCGACGGGAGGCCGCTTTCGCGGCGCCTGGGCCGGCCGTCTGGTGGATGTAGGGGACGGAGGGGGCGGTCATGGCGTCCTCTCAAGAACTTCGTCGGTCGAGATGTTGAGGCTGGTGTTGACGATCGGGGTGGCGCTGGCGGCCTCGTTCACCCGAGACGTCCGGCGGGTCTTGCGGGTGGGCGCGGTGGTGTCGCCGGAGGCGATGCGGCGGGAGAGCCAATTGCTCACCAGGGCGAAGACGACGATGAGGATGAACAGCAGCCAGGCCACGGCTGCCGCGCGGCCGAGTCGTTGCTGGTTCCAGCCGAGCTCGTAGAGGTAGAGGGTGATGGTCTTCCACTGTCCGGAGTTGCCGCCGAGGCCTTGGGCGTCGTAGAGCCTGGGCTCGTCGAAGATCTGGAGGCCGCCGATGGTGGACGTGATGGTCACGAAGATGATGGTCGGTCGCACGGAGGGGACGGTGACGGAGACGAACTGCCGCAGTCGGCCGGCGCCGTCGATGATTGCCGCTTCGTAGAGTTCGCGGGGGATGGCCTGCATCGCGGCGAGCAGGACGAGGGTGTTGAACCCGATCCAACGGAAGTTGACCATCGTGGCGATCGCGACGTGCGAGGGAAGGCTGTCGCGGTGCCAGCCGATCGCGTCTACACCTACCAGCTCGAGGACAGCGTTCACGAGTCCTGACTGATCGGCGAACAGGCGGGAGAAGATGAGGGTGACGGCGACGGGGGCGACGACGTAGGGCAGCAGGACACCCATGCGCCAGAACGTCTTTGCGCGGATGTTGGCGTTCAGCACGCTCGCGAGCACCAGGGCGATCGCGATCTGCGGGATGGTCGAGAGCAGGAAGATGCTCAGAGTGTTGCCGAGGGAGGTCCAGAAGACCGGCCGGCTGAGGACGAA
Organism: Rathayibacter sp. AC451; assembly: GCF_979253095.1. Lineage (NCBI taxonomy): Bacteria > Bacillati > Actinomycetota > Actinomycetes > Micrococcales > Microbacteriaceae > Rathayibacter > Rathayibacter sp. AC451. Next base: position 27,714 of record NZ_CEEDBD010000002.1, read on the forward strand.
CGTGAAGTTGTCGAGGCCGACGAAGTCGCCCTGCCCGCCGATGAGGTCCCAGTCGTGGAGCGAGACGTAGGCGGTGTAGAGGAGTGGGAAGAGTCCGACGATGCCGAACACGATGAAGAACGGCGCGATGTACGCGTAGGGGGAAGCCTTGAAGTCCCAGCGGCCGAGCCGCTCTTTCCATGGGGAGATCGGCTGTGGTGCGGACCTCGGGCGGTATGTCGCGTTCGCAACAGGGTCGGACATGGAGTTCACTCTCTTTCGCGACGAGGGGCGCGCGCGTCAGCGCGCCCCTCACCTACGGGGGATGTCAGGGCCTATTCGAGGTTGCCCAGCTCATCCAGGAACATGTCCCAGGACTCCTGCGCATTCTGTGTCTTGTCGACGGAGACGCGGTTGATCGCCTTATTGAAAGCGTCGGTGATCGCGAAGTAGTTGTCGCCCTTGAAGGGGATCTCCGTGATCGCCGCGGAACGGTTAGTGAGGATCTGGCCGACGGGCGCGTTGTTGAAGAACTCGTTCGTAACCTGCTGGAGCTCTTCGCTCTGCTGGGCTTCCACCTGGCTGGGGAAGTTGCCGGTCGACTCGAAGGCCTTCAGCTGCTGCTCGGGAGCGGTCAGCCAGTCCGCGAGGGCCTTGGCCTCATCAGGGTGCTCCGACTGCGTCGGAACGGTCAGGTAGGAGCCACCGCTGTTGCCGCCGCCGCCGGGGAAGACGTCGGCGACGTCCCAGCCGGTCACGCCGGCCGCGTTGCCCTCGATGACGCCGAGCATCCAAGACGGTGAGAGCATCACGGCGAAGCCGTCGTTCTGGAACGAGCTGTTCCAGTCCTCGGTCCAGCGCGCGAGGTGAGCCGAGAGGTCGTCGTGCTCCATCGTCGTGTCGTAGATCTTCTTCAGATCCGGGTTGGTGCCGGCGATGATATCTCCATTGTCGGGGTCCTCCCACAGCACCTCGTACTGGTCGCCCCAGCTGGTCGCGATCGAGGCCGAAGCGTCGTAGAACGGCACTCCAGTGCCCGCGGCCTGGAACTGCTCGCCCACGGCGAAGAAGTCGTCCCAGGTCGCTTCGTCTCCGCCGAAGAGCGCCGCGACCGACTCGCGGTCGCTGGGCAGCCCGGCCGCCTCGAAGAGGTCTGCACGGTAGGTGATGGACGACGGGCCGATGTCGGTCGCGTAGCCCAGGAGCTTGCCGTCGGTGGAGGTGGCCAGGTCGACGTTCCACTGGTTCCAGCGGCCTTCGACATCAGGCGAGGAGAGGTCGACGAAGTTGTCGGGGTTCTCGAGCACCTGAGGCAGCCAGCTGTTGTCCACGCCGACGATGTCGGAGAGGCCGGATCCGGCGCCGAGCGAGGTCTGGAACTTCTCCTTCGCCTCGTCGCTGGTGGCGAACTTGTTCTGCTCGATGGTGATGTCCGGGTTGAGCTCCTGGTACTCCTTGATCAGGTCGTCGTACCCCCACTCGCTGAACGTCGAGATCGACAGGGTGACCTTGCCGTCCGCGCCGGAGTCGTTCGAGCCGCTGGCTGAGCAGCCAGCCAGAAGAACGAGGGGCGCCGCGGCTAGCAGCACGAGGGCCTTCGGGATTGATCGCATTCCTACTCCTTTGTGTGTGCGAGGGGCCACACCGTTCGGAACTGCGTCGCTCGGGCAGCTGTGTCCATGCGTGAGCTGTTGCGATGGACGCCCTGACCTCGAGCTTGGCCCAACGTTCAATCGGGTGCCGTTCGGTGGTGACGGAGATGAGTATGCGCCCTAACCTGGTCGCATGACAAGTTTTCGTGGAGATCTTCTGAGCGGGGGTTATCGTGGGGGACATGCCCACCAGCTCGAGAACGCGCGGACCGTACCGCAAGGGCGTGGAGCGCCGTCGTGAGATCGTGACGGCGGCGGCTCAGCTGTTTGGTGAGTCCGGGTACACCCACGCCTCCATGCGGGAGCTCGCCAAGCGCGTCGGTCTGTCTCAGGCCCTGCTCCTGCATTACTTCTCGGACAAAGAGGACCTGCTCGTGGAGGTGCTGAATCTCCGGGATGCGTCTGTTGCCGAGTATCTGGCCGACATCGCTGACGCTGACGTTGCGACGCGATCTCGGAAGGTTGCTCGCCATGCGGCCGAGCACGAGGGTCTGACGTCGCTGTACATCGCCTTGGCCGCGGAGGCGATCGACCCGGCGCACCCGGCGCACAAGTATTTCGTTGATCACTATCGCGCTGCTCAGGAGCAAACGCGTGAGCCCGGTACCGATGACGGTGTGGTTCCTCCCGGGGTGAGCCCTGAGCTGGTCACGGCGCTGGGGATCGCCGTGATGGACGGTCTTCAGGTTCAGCGCCAGTATCGTCCCGACCTGGATCCGGTCGCAGCTGTCGACGCCTACTGGGAGCTCGTCGCCGCCGCCCGATCCTGGTGGGCGCTCACCGCGCAGAACCCGGACGTCGTTTCAGAAACGCGTTCCACGCTGCGGCCCCGTCCTTACCCCGCAGTTGACGAGACGAGCGCTCACGAGCCCGCGGAGGAAACGGCCCTACAAGGAGCTTCACCCTCCCACTGATCACGCTCTGACAGCGCTGACCTCGTCCGCGACGGGAGATCCGATGCGAACCGTGGAACCCCACGCGTGAAGGCGCTTCAGGCGCTCAGGTCGACGGTCGCGAGCGCCGGCACGGTGCGCGTGCGGCACACTTCGGCGAACCAGTGGGCGCTGAGCTTGGGGGTGCGGCGAAGGGTGTCGTAGTCCACTCGGACGATTCCGAAGCGGGGTCCGTACCCGGCCGCCCACTCGAAGTTGTCCAAGAGCGACCAGACGAGATAGCCGGCTACGTTCGCGCCTCGATCCCGCGCACGCAGTGTGGCGGTGAGGTGATCTATGAGGTACTGCGTGCGATTGAGGTCGAGTACCGCGGGCTGACCGTCGACTTCGGTGACGACGTCATCGAAGGCCGCGCCGTTCTCCATCACCATGATGGGAAGGGTGGGCCACTGCGCGGAGAGCGCGACGAGGTGATTCTCGAGCCCCCACGGTTCCACGGTCCAGCCCATGGCTGTGCGGTCAAAGCCTTCCGGCCGGAACAGTTCGACACGCTCAGAGCCGGGAAACTCGGTCCCGCCCTTCTGCTCGCGAGCCGGGTCGTAGTCGGCTCGGCTACGGATATGCATGATCTCGTAGTAGTTCACTCCGAGAAGATCGATGGGCTGGTGGCAGATCGTTTCGTCGCCCGGCTGAACGAACTTCCAGTCCGTGAACGCCTTGGTGTCCTCGAGCAGATCTGCTGGGTATGCGCCCTCGAGGACTGGTCCGGTGAACACGCGGTTGGCGACGGCGTCGAACAGCCGCGCAGCTTCCGCGTCGTCGGGCGTTTCCGGTTCGACGCGGAAGATGTTGAGGACGATCGACACCTTCGCGTCGTCCTTGGTGATCGTGCGTCTCAGTGCCTGAACGGCGAGGCCGTGCGCAAGGTTGAGGTGATGAGCTGCTTTCAGCGCATCCTCATGACTCTTCACCCCGGGGGCGAACACGCCGTGCCCGTATCCTGCGAACGAGTTGTTCCAGGGTTCGTTGTGAGTGGACCAGATCGCCACGCGGTCTCCCAACCTCGCCCCGACGATCTCTGCGTAGCGTTCGAAGGCGTGGGCGGTCTCGCGTCCTCGCCAGCCGCCGTACTTGTCCTCGAGCGCCTGAGGGAGATCCCAGTGGTTCAGCGTGACCACAGGGCTGATTTCGCGGTGAAGAAGTCCGTCGATCAGGTTGGAGTAAAACGCCAGGCCCGCCTCGTTGACAGCCCCCTCGCCGGTCGGCATGACCCGCGACCATGAGATCGAGAATCGGTACACGTCGAGTTTCAGCGAGGTCATGATGTCGAGGTCGGTCTCGACGTGGTCGTAGTGTCCGGCAGCGACATCACCCGTCGCGCCGCCCGAGGTGGCACCAGGGGTGTGGCTGAAGGTGTCCCAGATCGAGGGGCCTCGGCCATCCTTCGCCGCTGCGCCTTCGATCTGATAGGCCGCGGTCGCTGCCCCCAGAGTGAATCCCTGAGGAACGAAGAGGTCGCTCGCAGCGATCAAGTGGTGATTCATCGAGGACTCCGGTGTCGTGAGGTGCGGTTTCGGGCGCGGTTCCCGCCCCGCTCGGGGGCTGCGGGAAGACGATTTCACCGTAGGGCGACGGCGATATCGACAACCTGTTCCCGAAATAATTTCGCGCTGTCAGCTCTGGTTTCTCAGTATTTGGAAGGAAGCGGACACTCGGCATTGCGCAAGCTTTCGGCGGGGATACCTTGTCCTCATGGGAACACCATCCGGCGCACGAGCTCCGACTCTTCGTGACATCGCCCGAGTCGCCGGGGTGTCCGTTCCTACCGTCTCGAAGGTTCTCAACGGACGCGGTGATGTCTCGCCAGAGACTCGGGAGCGCGTTCAGGAGGCAACCGCGCAGGTCGGATACCGTCGCGTGCCGTCTGCGGCAGTCGACGCGCTCATCGCCGAGCAGCTGGTCGACCTCGTTCTCCCCGCCGTCGGGGATTCCTGGGCCAGCGCGCTGATCGGAGGCGTTGAGCGTGTGGCAGCGGATAGCGCGCTCGACCTGGTCATCATCATGGTTCGCAACGGGGACAGCCGAGGGCGCTCGTGGGTGGAGCGGCTCGTGGATCATCGTTCACGTGGTGCCCTGATTGCCGTCGAGCAGCCGACCGCCGTCGAACGACGGCTCCTCGACCGAGCGCGCATCCCGTTCGTCCTCATCGACCCTGCTGGCACTCCTGTTCGCTCTGCACCGAGCGTCGGGGCGTCGAACTGGGCTGGTGGTCACGACGCCGCGAGCTACCTGATCGACCACGGCCACACCTCTTTCGCGGTGGTCGCCGGAGATCCGCATTCACTCAACTGTCGCGAACGCACAGGAGGATTCCTGTCCAGCGTCCGCGAACGCCTGCCCGACGCGCGACCGATGGTCCTCTACGGCGGATGGTTAGCGGAGGCCACCGCTCAGGTGGCTGCGGAGCTATTGCGGTCGAGCGCCCGGCCCACCGCTGTCTTCGCCTGCAACGACAACATGGCCCTGGGCGTGTACACCGCGGCGCACGCACTCGGTCTGAGTATCCCCGAGCAGCTCAGCGTCATCGGGTTCGATGACCTCGTCGAAGCCAAACTTGCCTCGCCCCCGCTCACCACGGTCCGGCAGCCGATCGCGGAGATCGGAGCCGCTGCGCTGCGCAGCCTGTTGGACATCAGAGGCGGGCATCCTGTCAGCCGTCGACTCGAGCTGGCCACCGATCTCGTCGTTAGAGGGTCGGTGGCAGCTGCCCCTGCAACATGATCGTTCGTAATGTGCGGGGGGGACGAAGAACCGCCCGGCGACGTGTAGTCACCGAGCGGCGCTTCGGGGGAGTGGCCCGTGTCTGACGGCTAGCGCACCGTCACGGTGACCGGCTTGGACTCCGTCGATCCCTTCGCATTGGTGAAGACGGCGGTGAGTGTGTGCGGGCCGGCGGCGATGCCCGAGAGGGACACCTGCGCGGTCTGCTTGTTCGGGGTGGCGGCCTTCAGCGGACCCGATCCGACGACCTGGCCATCCAGCTTGAAGGCGTACGAGGTCCCGTTGATCCCGAACTTCAGTGTCGCAGTCGCTACGAACGTTCCGTCCTGATCCTTGTTGTCCACGCTGACTACGGGCTTGGTCGGTGCGAGGTTCTTCACCAGCACGGTGGTGGTCTTTGTCGACGTCACACCCTGCGAGTTGATGAGCTCGGCGCGGTACTTGTACTTGCCGTCGGCTTTGTCGGAGAAGGACGTCGTCGCCGACTGCGACGAGGCGTTGATGGAGTCGAGTCGCTGAGCCGACACCAGGACGTCGTTCTCGTAGAGACGGTAGTAGCTACCGGGTGCACCGTTGCGGAGGCTCATCTTGACGTCGTAGCTGCCATCGCTCAGCCCGAACTTCCATCCGGTGTTGGACAGGGTGGCCACGCCGGGCGCAGCGGTCGGCTGCACGAACTGCTGCAGAGCGTCGCGGAAGGCGAAGTAGGCGGGCTTGGGGTTGTACTCCTCGTCGAACAGCAGCGGCTTGGACCCCGGGAGCCAGGTGTAGAGGTGCTTGTCCGTGAATCCCCACGTGCTGACCTCGGTCACTCCGGCAGCGAGAGCCTCGGCGAGGACGTCGCCGTAGATCTGCGCCTGCTGGACCGGATCGTACGTGTGAGCGTCGAGCTCGGCGATCTCGACGTCGAGCCCGAGAGCTCGGTAGGAGTTGACCATCTCGGTAATGACACCGGAGACCGGGCTCGCGAGGGTCTCGTGCATCTGAAGAGCGACGCCGTCGATGGGCACACCTTCGGCAACGAGTCCGGTCAGCAGCTCGAGGAAGGCCTGGCGCTTAGCCGGGTCGAACTCGACCTGGTTCTCATTGATGAACAGCCGCGCGTCCGGGTCCGCTGCTCGAGCGATGCGGAAGGCGTCCGCGATGTAGCCCGGGCCGAGGACCTTGTAGAAGGTCGTGGGCTGGAGCTCGGTGCCCTGAACCTCGAGGGCTTCGGAGACCACATCCCAGCGGTCGATCTTCCCGTCGTAGCGCTGCATCACGGTGGTGAAGTGGTCAGTCATCGCTGCCCGCATCTCGTCGGGATCGGTGATCGCCTCGACGTACTCGGGGTTACAGCAGGTGGAGATCAGACCGTGGCCTTTCACGGCCATGTCGTGCTCCTCAGCGAACGCCACCAGGCGATCGAGCCCTGCGAAGTCGTACACCCCTTCCTGGGGCTGAGTGAAGAGCCACTTCAGCTCGTTCTCGGGGGAAAGGCCGTTGAACTGCTCGGAGAGGGTGTCGGCGAACGCCGGCTCGGCGAGGTAGTTGGACGGGCGACCATCGGTCGTCCACTCGGCGGCTTTGATCGATCCGGAGCCGATCGTGAGCCCGGCCGGCTCAGCCAGTTCGCGGAGGGTGGGACCGGTGTCGGTCGACGCCGTGGCGGGGACCGCCGCAGTGAGTGTCAGGCCGAGGGCGACGGTAGCGGCGAGGGCTGTGGCTTGCAGTGTTCTCATTAGTCGGATCCAATTCGCGAGCGTGCGAACCCAACAGCAGAGCTGGCGGGGCGCGGTGACGGAATGAGCCGAGTGCACGACGTAGCGAAGGCGACGATGCCTCTCAGACTCTTCTTTGAGTGAGTGCGGACCAGACTGACACCAGGTGTGAGGCAGCCGGGAGATTCCGAAACTCTTTCGGGGGGGGAGGCGTTGCGCGGTCACCATCGCTTCCACCCTGCCGAGCAACGGCCTCAGAGCCGTTGGGCCACAAATCCGGAACGGGCGTGCCTGGCCGAACGCTCCGCCCTGCATCCGCGCCATCGTCTCTGAGCCGCTCTTCAGCGCTCCTCAGCCATCTCCGCGCTGAGCGGCAGTCGGAGAACGAGTTCCTCGCGACGCAGAATCGGAAGCAAGGACATACCGACGCTTGACACCACAGGTGGAGAGCGCTTTCCTTAACCCGGTCGCAACGTCGCGCACACCGTCCCACGGAGGATCAGAATGGCACCCCCTAGATCTCGACGAATCCTGCAGTTCTCATCCGCGTTCGTCCTTCTCGCCTCCCTTTTATCCGGGCTGATAGGCACCGCTCCTCTGGCCGCCGCTGCTGAAGCTCCGGCCATATCAAGCGCGATCAGCCTCCAGACATCGACCGGACCGACTGGCCTCAAGCATCCTGCGCTCGGCGTGACCGCGCCGGAGCTGGAGGGCACGCGGGCGAAGCTCCTCGCCGGTCAGGCGCCTTGGACTGACTACTACTCGGCGATGCTCTCCTCGAGTTTCGCGTCGCGGACGCTGCGCTCGGCGAACCTCGGGCCCTCGGACAGCGCTCCGGCTGATGCCCGTTACGACGACGCGTCCGACTCGAGCCGCCTCTGGACGGACGCAGAGGGCGCATACACCCAGGCCGTCCTCTACTACTTCACCGGAGATGCGGTCTATCGCGAGAACGCGCTGCGGATCCTCCGGGTGTGGGAGAACATGAACCCCTCCGGCTACGTCCGCTACCCGGACTCCTACATCAAGACCGGCATCGTCTTCTACAAGCTCATCGCCGCTGCAGAGCTGATCCGCTCGTCCACCTTCACGCAGGCCGCATTGTCGTACCCGCTCGAGTGGACCGCTCAGGACCAGGCGAAGCTGAGCGACAACTTCATCGTCCCCATGACGGAGACGATCCTGCACGACAACAGCTACTACATGAACCAGTTCAGCATCCCGCTGCTGGGCGCCATGGCCGGCTACATCTTCCGCGACGACAAGGCCCGCTACGACGAGAGCGTCGAGTGGTTCACCGTCAACTCGACCGCCCCTGACCCGGCGATCAACGGAGCACTGACCGGCATCTTCCGCGAGATCCCGGCCGATGCGCCCTACAACACGTACGGCTACTCCTTCGTGCAGCACCAGGAGATGGCACGCGATCAGGCGCACGGCGGCGGCGATGTGAACATCCTCACCGCACTCGCCCGCGTCGTGGACTCTCAAGGCACGAAGGTCGACCCGGAGGACGGAACCGTCTCGACTGCGGCCGACGCCGTCTCTCCATACGCCTTCAAGGACTACCGGCTCCTGCGCGGAGTGAACCAGTTCGTGGGCTTCATGATGGGCTACGACGTCCCCTTCGTGGACATCACCGGTGGGCCGGCGAAGCTCTCGCAGTGGTACCGCGGTCGCTGGTCCGACTCGCTCAGCGAGCTCTACAACATCTACGCGCGCGAGCTCGGCGTCGATGTCGCGACCATCGCCCCGTATGTCGCCCAGCAGCACGAGCAGCAGGACCCTGCGATGTTCTACAACTTCCCCAGCCTCGAGATCGGAACCGCGGTCAGCGGCGACACCGACGGCCGGCGCACCTTCTGGGGTGGCAGCATGCCCGGCGCCGAGTACTGGCTCGCGCTCCCCGCCGCCGCCTCAGCCGATGTGATCCCCCCTCAGAACGGGTCGCCCGTCACCTTCGAGCAGAAGGGATCGGTCATCTCGGGTGACGCGACTGCCGTCGATTCCGGAGCAGTCCTCCGAGTGACGCCCGGTGAGGACGGGACGGTCGTCGCCGTCCGCTCGCTCGTCTACGGCCCCCGGACCTCCTACAGCCCCGTCGGTGTCCGCGTGCGCACCACCGAGCCCGCCACCCTCAAAGTCAGCAGGCTCCCCGACGTCGACCCGTACCAGACGGTCAGCGTCCCCGACACGGAGGGACAGTGGCGCTGGATCAGTTACGACATGAATCAGTCCGTCGTCCCTCTCCCCGAGATGGGCGACAACCACCTCGCGTACTACACCTTCACGAGCAGCTGCACGACCAGCGACGCCGACTGCGCCATCGATCTGGACAAGGTCGACGTCCAGGCCGGCGACACCCTGACCCCGCCGGTCTTCGACCGCGGTGCGTCGACCACGGTGATCGGAGTGCAGGGGCAGGCGCTGAGCGCCGACCTGTCCGCGAAGGATCCGGGAGGCTCCCTCGCCTACACAGGCCACGACCTGCCCAGCGGCGCCGTGCTGAACGGCTCGACCGGAGCCTTCACCTGGACTCCGAACGCTCCAGGCACGTCCCGCCTCGTCGTGCAGGCGGACGACGGAACCACCGAAGCCGCCCTCGCAGTGACGATCGAGGTCGTCGCCGATCGGCCCGCCGCGATCGCCCGTGCACGAGCAGCGTTCGACGAACAGGCGGTGTACACCTCGACGACTCGAACGGCCTATGACAGCGCCCTCGCTACCGCCGACGCTCTCGTGGCCTCCAGCAGCAGTGCGTTCGACGCTGCGCTGCTCGAACTCCAGAAAGCGACGGCCGCTCTGGCCCTGCTCTCCCCGCGCGCCTCCGACGGCTCCCTCGACTACGTCGACATCGCCACCTCGTCCATCGGGTCCGCGAAGCTGGGCAACCTGCTCGACTTCGACGCCGAGACCTTCTCCGGGGACCTCTCGGTCGACTCGATGACGCTCGACTTCGGAACCGCCTACCGCGTCCGAGCCGATGCGTTCAGCCTCCAGGCCCGCTACCTGTGGGGGAGCCGGCTGGCAGGTACCGCTGTCTACGGATCGAACGACAACGTCACCTGGACGAAGCTGACCCCTGCCTCGACGACGAACACGAACGCGAGCGAGACCCTCGCTGTCGCCCAGGAGCACCGGGACTCGTCCTTCCGCTTCCTCAAGCTCCAGGACTCGAACTTCTCGGGCATCCTCAGCGTGGGCGAGTTCCGGATCGACGGCGAACGGGTCGAAGCGGCCTCCGCGGTCTCCTCCGCGACGATCACGTCCTCGAATCCTTCGAAGGGGCGGGCGGCGAACGGTGACACCGTCACGCTCTCGTTCACCACGTCCCAGAACGTGACGGACGTCCGAGGGACGATCGAAGGGGCCGAGGCGACCATCTCGGGCGGCCCGCGCTCCTGGACCGCGACAGCAGTCCTGCCTGCTGATGTCACGTCCGGGCGGCCGGTCGCGTTCAGCATCGGATATCGTCTCGCCGACGGGACCTCGGCCGATCCGCTCGTCGTGACGTCCGACGGCTCCACACTGTTCCTCTCGAACGAGACCACGATGATCCGCGGGCTTCCGGGCATCGTCGACACGATCAACTCCGCCGGCGAGCTCGACCCGAGTCGCGCTTCCCAGATCACGAAGACGTTCGACGGCGACCGCGCGACCTTCTCCGACATCGGGCAGGACAACGGCGCGTTCGCCGCGATCCTCGACACTCGGGAGGGCGGCTCGATCGCGCTCTCGCGAGTCGAGCTGCAGGTCCGCCAGGACTCCTGGGGCACCAGCCGAGCGGGACGCCTCCACCTCGAAGGATCGAACGACCTCACCACGTGGACGACGCTGACGGGGAACGCGGCCGCCACTCTCGACTGGCAGACGCTCGCGGTGAGCAGCACCTCCGCGTTCCGCTACCTCAAGATTGCGAACGGCGACTGGATCAACATCGCGGAACTGCGACTGTTCGGCACCCATGTCGCGCCACCGGCGTCGTTCATCGCCACCTCGACGCTCACGAGCAGCAACAGCGTTCCCAAGCTCGCCGTTGCCGGAGACACCGTCACTCTGGCGATCTCCGGTACCGAACCTCTCTCCGGTGTCCGCGTCACCCTCGCGGGAGTGCCTGCCGCTGTCACCGGATCCGGAACGGCGTGGAGTGCATCCGCGGTCGTCCCCGCCACGGCCGCAGTGGGATCGAGGGTCGCGTCGCGGGTCGAGTACACCACGGCCGGGGGAGCGGCAGGGCGACCATCGACCACCACCACCGACGGATCGACGGTTACCGTCAGCACCGGTGACCGTCTGATCTCGGATCTCCCCTCGCGGGTCACCACGGTCGGCCTCACCGGCACGGCCGAGACGGCGAAGACCGTGCACCTGCAGCGCATGACCGACTCGGTGGCGAGCACCTTCTCGGACATCGGCGCGGTGGGCGGTGCCTACTACCTCGTGATGGACGCGGGAGAGGACGAGAACTTCGACCTGGAGCGCGTTGAGCTGCTCGTGCGCCAGGACTCCAACGGCACCAGCCGGGCCTCGAGTCTGCACCTCGAGGCCTCGACCGACCTCACCTCCTGGACGACGATCACCACCTCGGCCAAGGGAACGCTTGCCTGGCAGCAGCTGGCGCTGACCAACGCCGACCCGGCTCCGTTCCGGTATCTGAGGATCGCCAACAACACCTGGATCAACATCGCCGAGATCCGGCTGTTCGGCGCGATCGCGCCCCTCCCCGACCCTGCACTGGCGACCTCGGCCATCAGCACGGGGGCTTCCCAGAGCGTCGAGGTGGGCACCGCGATCGCCGCTCGAGGGATCGAAGCACATCGCGCCGACGGCTCGCCCGCAGCAGGCCGCGACGTCCTCTTCACCGTCGACGGCGCGGCACGCTTCACCGACGGAGGAACGACGTCGACAGGCACCACCGATGCCTCCGGACGCGCTGAGCACGCACCACTCACTGCCGCTGCCGAACCCGGGGAGGCGATCGTCACCGCGGCCGTCGACGGCATCTCGGTCACCCTTCCGACGGTGACCGTCACCGCGAAGCCCGCAGCCCCGATGGTCTCGGCGGCCGCGCACGGAGATCGTCAAGAAGAAGGTCGTCCTCGTGGTCGCCGTCACCAACCCGGAGAGTGCGGCCGTGAGTGCCGTCGTCCGGACGGCCTACGGAACGACGACGATCGAGAGCATCGCTCCGGGCGCCACCGAGAGCGTGACCATCCCCACGAAGAAGAAGACGGTTCCCGCGGGAGCAGCGACCGTCGTCATCACGCGCCCCGGTGAAGCGGATCGGACCCTCACGGCTCCGTACGACGCCCGGTAGGCGGGTACGAGACCGTTCCCGCTGGCGCTGCCCGCTGAGACGTCGCTGCCGTTGCTGCACGGAGCGGATCCGCTCACGTCGGCAACGGCAGCGTCGTCGGATCACCGGGTCGGAGATGGGAGGTCTGCACCAGTGGTCCAGTCGCGGACGGTGGACACGAACCACGTCGGCGCCTCCTCGTGGAGGAAGTGGCTCTGCACGGGGGCGATGCGGATCGAGACCGGGCCGCTCCCGTCGGCGGCGCGGTGCTCTGTCGCCGCGCGGTCGCGGGTCGGGTACAGCGCGAGCGTCGGCTGGCGTCGCCTCCGCAGGTACTCGACGGCGGCGTCAGCCGCGCCGAACGACTCCGGAGCGAGGTAGAGCGACTCGAAGGCGTCGGCGAGGACGCGAGGAGACGCACGCAGCAGGTCTTTCCGCGCCCTGCCGATCAGGGCTTCGGGGGCATCGGAGGAGAAGGCTCGGCCGACGTCGGCCGCGGCCTTCCCGGGACCGGCGGCGCGGTACTCGTGCAGCCGCGCCGGCGCACTGCCCATCTCCTCGTCGTCCGCCCCGTAGGCGGGATCGATCACGACGAGCGAGTCGATCGAGCGCGGCTCGGACACCGCCGCTGCTGTGACCACCGCGCCACCCATCGAGTGGCCGATCAGCGTGACCCTGCCCGGACCGAGCGTGTCGACGACCTCGAGCACGTCCCTCGCCAAGCGCGGGATCGAGGCGCGGACGGAACCGGCCTCCGATCCGCCGTGGCCGCGGAGGTCCAGCGCGACGACGTCGCCCAGGTCGAGGAGCCCCTCGATCGACTCCTCCCAGCTCGCCGAGCTGCAGCCCCATCCGTGCACGAGGACGAAGCGGCGCCCCACTCGGCCCGGGAAGCGGTGGACGCGCAGGGCCGCGCTGCCGACGCGGACCCGCTCCGCCGGGACGGAGTTTGCAGGGGAGGCGTAGGATGCGCCTGGATACCGCTCTCCATGAGTCACGGCGCTATTTTATGCGGCTTTCCTTGACATCCGGAACGGAGCGGCTCCACTATTGGAAAACGCATTCCGGCGGAGGAGATCCGACCGGCCGGCGCCCCAGGACCACAAGGAGCAATGATGCTGAAGACAACGAGGCCGCCTTCCGCGTGCCGCGCCCATGAGCGCGGAGCGAGCGGACCCGGCGCGGGGTGGACGCGATGACGACCACCATCACCACGGACGGTCACCAGTCGGCGCTCGGAGCGGATGTCGCCGTGAGCCGGAAGCAGGGTCGTCGGCCCAAGCGCCTCGGCAACGGCGGACGCCAGCCGCGGGACTACGGACTCGTGATCCTCGCGGTACCCGCGATCATCCTGTTCCTGGTGTTCTCCTACGCGCCGATGGCCGGCCTGATCGTGGCGTTCCAGGACTTCTCCGTGAGCTCGGGGATCTTCGGCTCGCCGTTCGTCGGATTCGACAACTTCGCCTTCTTCTTCACCTCGGGCGACGCCGGCCGGATCCTCGCCAACACCCTGTTCCTCAACGTCCTCTTCCTCGCAGCGACGCTCCTCTCCGGGATCCTCCTCGCGCTGATGCTCAACGAGATCCGCGGGAAGACGACGAAGAAGTTCCTGCAGTCGGTGATCTTCATCCCGTACTTCGTCTCGCCCATCGTGGTCAGCATCTTCCTGCAGTCCTACCTCGCCGGAGTCGGCGGACGCGGCGGCATGGTCAACGACATGCTGAATGTCTTCGAGCACCGTCGATCAGCTGGTACACCGAGCCCGGTCCGTGGCCGTGGATCCTCACCATCGTCAAGGTCTGGCAGCAGGGCGGGTACCTCTCGGTGATCTTCCTCGCGGCGCTCACCGCAATCCCTGAGGAGGTGTACGAGGCCGGCCAGATCGACGGAGCCTCGCGCTGGCAGATGGCCCTGCGCATCACCACGCCACTGCTCATGCCGACCGCGGCGATCCTGCTCGTCCTCGGCGTCGGACGCATCTTCTACGGAGACTTCGGCACCATCTACGCGATCGTCGGTGACAACGGGACCCTCTTCTCGTCCACCGACGTCATCGACACCTACGTCTTCCGCTCCCTCAGAACCCTGGGCGACTTCGGGACCACCGCAGCGATCGGGCTGTTCCAGTCCGTCGTCGGATTCGTCCTCGTCGTCCTCGCGACGCTCGTGCAGCGGCGCTACGCCAAGGAGACCTCGCTGCTATGAGCACTGTCCTGACCCCCGATGTCCCGACGGCCCTCCCCGATGACCAGGGGACGCCGACGACCGTGCCGAGTCGACCCCGCCGGCGTCCGGAGACGTTCACGATCATCAGCTACGTGGGGACGTCGCTGTTCGCTCTCGCCTGCCTGATCCCGTTCTGGATGGTCGTCGCCGGATCCTTCACCGACGAATCCGTGCTCTCCCGCACCGGGTACTCGTTCTGGCCCACCCCGTTCTCGGTCGAGGCCTACGCGACTCTCTTCGCGGGGGGCCGGCTGTGGATGGCGTACGGCGCGTCGATCTTCATCACCGTCGTCGGAACCGCGATCGCGCTCGCGGCGACCTCCGGCATCAGCTGGGTCATCGCGCGGGGCCTTCCGCGCCTGAGCACGTCGCTTGCCGTGTTCGCCTACATCCCCATGCTCTTCACCGGAGGGCTCGTCCCGCTCTACATCCTGGTCACGCAGGTGCTGCAGCTGCAGAACTCCCTCTTCTCCGTGATCCTGCCTCTCGCACTCGCTCCCTTCCTCGTCTTCGTGCAGGTGTCCTTCTTCAGGGCCGTGCCCGTCGAGATCCTCGACTCGGCGAAGATCGACGGCGCAGGCGAGCTGCGCGTCTTCTTCCAGATCGTGCTTCCGCTCTCGAAGCCGGTGCTCGCCGTCATCGCCCTGTTCTACGGGGTCACCTACTGGAACGACTGGTTCCACGCCCTGCTGTTCATCACGGACGTCGACCAGTACCCGCTCCAGCTCGTGCTGCAGAACCTCATCGCGAGCATCGGCAACGCCAACAACCTGTCGCAGACCGGAACGGCACCCGCCTACCAGATCCGTCTCGCCATGACGGTCGTGACGATCGCCCCCATCCTCTTCGCCTACCCCTTCGCCCAGCGGTACTTCGTCAAGGGCCTCACCCTCGGAGCGACGAAGGGCTGACGCCCCTCGCACTGCTCTCCACCCACGCGACCTCCCCCTCACGGAGGCCCGCCGACCGAGCCTGCGCTCGGCAGCCGGCGATCACATTCGAAAGGAACTCCTCATGGCACCGATCACCACTGCTGCTGGTCGCGGCTTCTCCCGGCGCGGCTTCCTCGCGGGAGGAGCCGGCGCAGCCGCGCTGCTCTCCCTCGCCGCCTGCACGGGCGGAGGCGGCTCCTCCGGCTCGTCGAGCGAGCTCAGCCTGCTGCTGCCGGGCGTCGCACCCACCGGCTGGAGCAGCGTCCTCGCCGCGGTCAACACGAAGCTCGAGAAGGACCAGGGCTTCACCATCAAGCCCGAGTTCATCAACTGGCAGAACTACTCCAACCAGTCGCTCCTCAAGTTCACCGCAGGCGAGAACTTCGCCACGGCGCTCAGCGCCCGCTGGCTGAACATCTCGAAGCTGATCTCGGACGGGGCCCTCACCGGTCTGAGCTCGCAGCTCGCTTCCGGAACGTACTCGAACCTCGCGTCGACGATCTCGACCGAGGCTCTCGAAGCCAACCGCTGGAGCGACGGAGAGCTGTACGGCGTGCCGGCGGTCAACTCGGCCGGACGCATCCACCACTACAGCGTGCGCGGGGACCTCGCGGACACGTACGCAGGCGGCACCATCGACTCCTACGACGCGCTCGAGAAGTTCTGGTACGACGTCAAGCAGAAGGAGGGCATCACCCCCTACGTGGCGCGGCTCAGCACCTTCTCGTCCATCGGCGCGCCCACGGGCGTGTTCTACCGTCAGGGCTGGGAGAAGCCCGACATGATCCCGGTCTACTTCTCGGCCGACTCGCTCATGTTCGTCCCCGCCGCCGACGCCACCGCCACCGGGTCCTCGAAGCTCGTCCCGTTCTGGGAGCACGAGCCGTACGTCGAAGCCCTGCGCGCGACCCGCCAGTACTACCTCGACGGCATCATCAACGCCGACATGCTCAACATCGACGCGGCGACGGTCCAGTCCCAGTTCCAGAGCGGAGCTGCAGCCTCGACCTGGGCCATCACGGACGGCACCGCGACCACCACCAACCTGCCCGGCCTGCTCAAGGCCGTGCCCGGCGCCTCCCTGCTGGACGTCATGCCCTTCGCCGAGGGGCTCGACGCGAAGCCGAACCAGCTGTTCCAGGCGGACAACATCGTCGTCGTCAACAAGGCGAGCAAGAACCAGGAGCAGGCGCTGCAGCTGCTCGACTGGGTCTCCATCGCCGAGAACCACGACCTGCTCGAGTACGGCGTCGAGGGGAAGGACTGGAACGCCGTGGGCGAGGACAGCTTCGAGTCGATCTCGGACTACAACAACTTCCCCGGCTACGCCCTCAGCTGGCGCGTCCCGCTCGAGCGTCTCTCGAGCACCATCGCCGAGTCCGAGAAGCAGAACTTCCTCTGGGCGAAGGACTACGAGAACTTCACGACGGATCCGTTCGCCTCGTTCATCCCCGACCTCGCCCCCGTCGAGGCCGAGAACGCGCAGATCACCCAGGCGCTGGCGCAGTACGGCAACCCGCTCTACGCGGGCGCGGTCGACGTCGACAAGGGCCTCGACGACCTCAAGAAGGCGGTCGAGGCCGCCGGTCTCGACAAGGTGCAGGCCGAGCTCGAGAAGCAGGCGAACGCCTACCTCGCGGCGAAGTGAGGCGACCGGTGAGTGCGCTGCCCCTCCGCGACCGCGCGGACCTCCGCGCGACGATGGTCGCCATCGGGAGCGCGCTCACCGGGCCTCGTCACGAGCCGTCACCCGCCGGGGACGAGGCGGGGGCTGCTCTCCCGGAGGACGACATGACCGGAGAGCGTGCGAGTGCGGGGCCCGTCCGTCGGCGCCGGCTCGAGGCCGAGCTCGAGCGCGATCACGCCCACCTCGTTCCAGGGGAGGCGGACGGTCGTGAGCGCGGGCGTCACGTCCCGCAGCGCGAGGAGGTCGTCCACCCCGGAGATCGCGACGTCGCCGGGGAGCTTCACGCCGGCTTCGCGCAAGCGGGCGATCGCACCGAGGGCGACGGCGTCCGCTGTCGCGAGGATCGCCTCCGTGTCGCTGCGGCGCCGGAGGAACTCGCCGGCCGCGACGTAGCCGCCCTCTCGGGAGAACGCGCCGGTGATGATGCGATCGGGCGGGAGGTGGATGCCGGCGTCGGCGAACTCCGCCAGGATGCCGTCCGCCCGGTCGCGCGGCGTGACGGCCTTGGCCGGTCCGGCGAAGACGGTGAACTGCTCGTAGCCGAGGTCGAGGAAGGCGCGGGCGATCGCCCGGCCGACGCCGATGTTGTCGATCGAGACGGTGTCGAAGGGAAGCCCCACCTGCCCGATGACCACGACGCGGCCACCATCGGCCTCGAAGGCCCGGAGTTCGTCGACGACGGGTCCGAAGGCCGCGTCGTCGACGTGCCGACTGCCGGCGAGGACCAGGAGGCGGGGACGCAGCCCGCGGAACACCGAGACGATGCGCCGCGCACGCGCCGCGCTCTCGTTCGTGGAGACCATCGTCACCATGAGGTCGGCGGCATCGGCGGCGTGGAAGACGCCGGCGGCGATGGGCGAGAGGTAGTCGTCCGGGATCGCGTTCACGACGAACGCGATGCTCTCGGAGCGGCCCCTCGCGATGGTCTGCGCGGAGGCGTTGACCACGTATCCCAGCTCGGCCGCCGCGGCCTCCACCTTCTTCCGGTTCGCCGCGCCCACCGTCCGGGCGGACGGGTTCAGGACCCGGGACGCGGTCGCCCTCGACACGCCCGCCAGAGCGGCGACGTCCTCCAGGGTGGCGGGGCCGGTACGGATAGCGGTTCCCTCGTGCGGCATCTGTTCCCTCGCTCGTCCCTTGTTCGTCTGCGGACTCTACCAAGAGAGCGCGTTCCGCTCCCCGTAGCCGTCCGCCCTTCACTCAGCCACCACGACCGTCTCTGCGCGGTCGGAAGACAAGGAGCATCCGCATGAAAGCGGCATTGGCGATGCAGTCCGACCTGCAGTACCGCTTGTTCGACGACGGACTCGCGCGCGAGCTCGAACGGCTCGTCGACATCGATCTGACCCGGACCGTCTCGGACTACTCGAGCGAAGCCGACGAGGTCCTGGCCGAGATCGAGGTGCTCGTCACAGGATGGTTCGCCCCCGCGCTCGACGGCCGCGTCCTCGACCGCATGCCCCGGCTGCGAGCGATCCTGCACGCCGGCGGTTCCGTGAAAGGAATGACCACCCCCGAGGTGTGGGACCGCGGGATCCTCGTGACGACCGCAGCGGACGCTAACGCGGTCCCGGTCGCCGAGTACGCCCTCGCGATGGTCCTCCTCGCGGGGAAGAAGGTGCTGCCGATCGCGCAGGAGTACGCCCGCCGCCAGTCCTTCATCGACCTCGAGAACGAGTACCCGCAGATCGGCGCCTACCGCTCCACCGTGGGGATCATCGGAGCGTCGCGCACAGGACGGCATCTCATCCGTCTCCTCAGCCCGTTCTCGTACCGGGTGCTGGTGTCCGACCCGTATCTCTCACACGAAGAGGCCGCCGTGCTCGGTGTCGAGAAGGTCGAGCTCGACGAGCTGCTGACCCGATCCCGGGTCGTCTCCCTGCACGCGCCCGACCTGCCCTCGACACGAGGCCTGCTCGGTCGGCGGGAGTTCGCCCTCCTGGGCGACGGCGCGACCTTCATCAACACGGCCCGGCAGGCGCTGATCGACCAGGACGCGCTCCTCGGAGAACTGCGCAGCGGTCGACTGGATGCCGTGCTCGACGTGACGGATCCCGAACCGTTGAACGAGGACCATCCGTTCTTCGCCTTCCCCAACGTGCTCGTCACTCCGCACATCGCCGGGTCCCGCGGGACCGAGCTCCTGCTCCTCGGGGAGGCCGTGGTGGAGGAGGCGAGGCGGTTGCGCGACGGACTCCCGCCCGCGTTCCCCGTGGCCGCCGAATCGCTCGCGACGATCGCATGAGCGGGGACTCCGTGAAGCAGACGTCCGTACCGTCGGCCGGCGACGGCAGCGGTGCCGGGATCCTCCTTCGGGGAGGGCTCGACGGCCCGGTCGAGTTCGGCGGGTTCGCCGGCACCACTCCTTCGCTGGTGTCCTGGCGGCCCGTCGTCGAGGTCTTCACCGCCGACGAGCAGCGCGCCCGGACGAGCCAGAGCTACGTCCGCTCCGCCGTCGGGGAGCGTCTCCGACAGGACTCCCTCGTCGAGAGGGAGCTGGAGGACGCCTTGGAGGTGACCGTCACCCAGTCCGACCCGCGGACGGGAGTACGCGTCGTCAGCACGTTCACCCGACCACGCGGTCTCCGCGCGCTCCGGATCACACAGCACGTCGCGAACGCCGGCTCAGCGCCTGTCGTGCTGACCGCCGTCACGTCGGCGGTGATCGGCATCGGCCGCGCCGAAGCCGACCTCGACCCGATGGTGCTCGCCTGGGCCGACAGCGAGTGGCTGGCCGAGAGCCGCTGGCACGAGGACCTCCTCCGCGACCGCGTCCCCGCGCTCTCGCTGGGCATCCACGCGCAGGACGGCCGGGGCCGGTTCGCCCTCACCAGCCACGGCGCCTGGCCGACCGGAGAGCACCTCCCGCTCGGCGTCGTCGTCGATCCGGGCACCTCGTCGAGCCTCGCCTGGCAGATCGAATCGGGCACGGCCTGGCAGTGGTCCCTCGGCTCCGCCCTGGATGGGGGCTTCCTGAGCCTGGCCGGTCCCGCGGACCTCGAGCACCACTTCGCCCACCGCCTCGCCCCCGGGGACTCGTTCACCGCCGCGCCGGCCGCCGTGGTCGTCGTCGACGGGGAGAGAGACGCGGCGCTGACCGAGCTCACGCAGTACCGGCGGTGGCTCGTCGCCCGCCACGGCGGGATCCGCGGTCTGCCGGTGATCTACAACGACTTCATGAACACGCTGATGGGGGACCCGACGAGCGAGAAGCTCCGGCCCCTCATCGCGGGAGCGGCCGCGGCGGGCGCCGAGGTGTTCTGCATCGATGCCGGCTGGTTCGCCGGGCCCGGCGACTGGTGGAACTCGGTGGGGGAGTGGGCCGAGAATCCGGACCGGTTCGACGGCGGATTCCTCTCGATCCTCGACGAGATCCGGTCAGCCGGGATGATCGCCGGCACGTGGCTGGAGCCCGAGGTGGTCGGAGTCACGAGTCCGATGGCGAGCAGCCTCCCCGAGGAGGCGTTCTTCCAGCGCTTCGGCACTCGGGTCCTCGAGCACGAGCGCTTCCACCTCGACTTCCGGCACCCGGCCGCCCGGGCTCATCTCGACGCGGTCGTGGACGGACTCGTCCGCGACTACGGCATCGGATACCTCAAGCTCGACTACAACGTCAACCCGGGAGCGGGGACCGAGCGGGACGCCACGGCGGCCGGCGACGGCCTCCTCGCGCACAGCCGGGCCTTCGTCGGCTGGTTGAGGGGTATCCGCGAGCGGCATCCGGATCTGATCCTCGAGAACTGCTCCTCCGGAGCGATGCGGATGGACTACGCCTACCTCGTCGAGAACGACCTGCAGTCGACGTCGGACCAGCAGGACTTCCTCCGCTACCCCGTCATCGCCGCCGCATCACCCGCGGCGGTCCTCCCCGAGCAGAGCGGCAACTGGGCCTATCCGAGCGCCGGGATGACCGAGGAGGAGACGGTGTTCACCCTCGTCACGGGACTGCCGGGACGCCCTCATCCTCTCCGGCTTCCTCGACCGGCTGCGGCCGTCGCAGTCCGCGCTGGTCGCCGGCGCGGTGGCCTTCGCGAAGGAGCACCGGCTGCTCCTGGCGCGCTCCACGCCGTTCTGGCCCCTCGGGCTGCCCAGGTGGGAGGACGAGCTCGTCGTCGTCGGCTTCCGTGACGGTGACGACGTGCTGCTGTTCGTCTGGGATCGCGGCGAGCACGCCACGGAGTTCTCCCTCCGCGTCGACGGGAGCCCGACGATCGCCTTCCCGCGCGGTGACGCCGAGTGGGCCATCGGCTCCGCGGACGGCCTCGTGCAGGTGCGCACTGCTCCCGGCCCGAGCGCCCGGATCCTCCACCTCGACAGGAGGGCGTGATGGTGACGACGGCCAACCCCGTAGTCCGCGGGTTCTCGCCCGATCCCTCCTTCCTCCGCGTCGGGGACTGGTACCTGCTCGCGGTCAGCTCCTTCGAGTGGTTCCCCACGATCCCGATCCAGCGATCGCGGGACCTCACGACGTGGGAGTTCCACGGTGCCGTCGAGTCGGCGGCACCCGGCCGGTCGCTGACGGGCTACCCGGACTCGGCCGGGATCTGGGCGCCCGCTCTCTCCTCCGCGGACGGCGTGTTCTGGGTGGTCTACTCGATCGTGGAGTCGCTGCAGAGCCCGTACTTCAACCTCGCGACCTACATCGCTCGCGCTCCGGACGTGGACGGTCTCCCCGGCGAGTGGTCCGAGCCGCAGCGCGTGAGCGGTCTCGGGTTCGATCCGTCGCTGTTCCATCACGAGGGTCGGCACTGGCTGGTGAACATCCAGAACGACCACCGCCCCGGAGGGAACCGCTTCGACGGCATCGTCCTCACCGAGCTGGTGGACGACGGCGGGGTCCTCCACACGACGGGCCCGACCTCGCTCCTCCTGCAGCGTCCCGACCTCGTCGAGGGACCCAAGATCATCCACCACGACGGCTGGTTCGTGCTCGCCCTCGCCGAGGGGGGAACCGGGATCGAGCACGGTGTCCTCATGGCCCGGAGCCGCTCACTCCACGGACCCTACGAGGTCGACGACGTCCCCCTGCTCACGACCCGCGACGCTCTCGACCTGCCCCTGCAGAAGGCCGGGCACGGAGAACTGATCCGGACGCCGTCAGGGCGCTGGTACCTCGGCCACCTCGTCAGCCGACCGATCCGCACCAAGGACGGCGCATTCAACACCCTCGGCCGGGAGAGCGCCCTGCAGGAGATCGACTGGCGGGACGGCTGGCCCCGGCTGAAAGGAGGCGGCTGGCATCCGAGGATCGAACTCGACCTGCCGGACGTCCCGCACTCCGCGGTCGGTCCGACGCCTCCGCGATCGCTCCTGCCCTGGCCGTGGCGGACGCTGCGGACACCTGCCTTGCGGGACTGGATCGACCAGGACGCACGACCCGGATGGATCCGACTGC
The DNA here is from genome assembly GCF_979253095.1 of Rathayibacter sp. AC451. Lineage (NCBI taxonomy): Bacteria > Bacillati > Actinomycetota > Actinomycetes > Micrococcales > Microbacteriaceae > Rathayibacter > Rathayibacter sp. AC451. The sequence continues at coordinate 50,255 of NZ_CEEDBD010000002.1, forward strand.
GCGGACGCCAGGGTCCTGAATCGCTCCGCGAGCACAGCCTGATCGCCCAGCCCCTCACCGAGCACCGGACGACCGTCAGCGTCACGGTCGACGCGAACCCCGTCTCCTTCACCCAGGCCGCCGGGCTGGTGCTCTGGTACAACACCGACGCCTACCTCTCGCTGCACATCACCTGGCGGGAACCCGACGGGGAGCCGCAGCGCGGTCAGCAGTGGGAAGGACGAGGCCACCGCGCCCTCGTCCTCACCCGACGCGACCCGGACGGGCAGACCGTCCTCGCTGTCCGCGCACTCCCGGAGACCGGGCCGGTCACCCTCCGCGCCGACCTCGACGGACCCCTCGCGATCCTGTTGGCGGGGCCGGTGCACACGACGCCCACTCGCATCGGGGAGGCCGTGGACATCACCTTCCTCTCCGACGACCACGGCCCACGCCTGCGCTTCACCGGAGCGTTCGCCGGCCTCGACGTCGTCGACCTGGTCGACGCGACCTTCACCGCTGACTTCTGCGATTTCCGACTCCGTGCAGACCCCGTCGACGAGTCGGACGCATCAGGGTTCCTGCGGCGTCGACCGCCGGCGTGGTGAGCGCAGCGAGCGGAATCTCCTCGTGACGACGCTCCTCCTGACCGGCGAGGGCAGATACAGCGACCCCTGGCATCCGTTTACCGAGACGACGGGGGCGTTGTCCGCGCTGCTCACAGCGCGCGGCCATCGAGTCGACGTCCGCGGTGATGTCGACGAAGCGCTCTCGGATCTCGCGAGCGGCCGATCAGCGATGCCCGACCTGCTCGTCGTCAACGCGGGTCTCCCTCGGGATGGACGCCCTACGCCGAACCTGGAAGGCAGGTCGGCGCTCGCGCTCATCGAGCGCTCCACGATGCCGGTCCTCGGGATCCATGTCAGCTCGACCACCTTCGTCGACGCGCCGGAATGGCCGGCCCTTCTCGGAGGCCGCTGGAGAAGGGGTAGATCGATGCATCCGCACTTCGGGCCCGCCCGGATCCAGCTCGCCACCGTGCCGCATCCCGTGATCGAGCAGGTCACCGACTTCGATGTCGAGGACGAGCGCTACTCCCTGCTTGAGGTAGCCCCTGCCGCGCAGATCCTCGCCACCCACCACTACGAAAGGCGAGATCACCCGATCGCGTGGGCAGTCGAGCGCCCCGACGGCGGTCGCACTTTCTACGACGCGCTCGGCCACAACGCCGCCTCCTTCACCTCCCGAGGACACCTCGCCCTGCTGGCCGGCGCCCTTAAGTGGCTCGGAAGGTGATATTCGCGATGGCACGGTCACCTAGACCAGCACCCCTCTGAGGAGTCGACGTCATTGCAGGTTGGTGTGCCGCTCCTGCATGGCCGTCAGCACGGCCTCGTCTCCGTCGACCGCTGCCAGGATCAGCGAGTCGAAGAGGATGAGCGACGCCTGCTCGAAGAGGCTTCCGGCAAACTGCTTCGTAGCGGGCAGCGTCACCGGAAGAACGACATCCGCGAGCGCGGCCAGGGGACTCTCCAGTCGTGCTGTGACGACGGCGACCACTGCTCCCTGTGCTCGGGCGATCCCCGCGTAGGCGAGGGAGACCGGTGTCGTCCCTGAGCTAGAGATGACGACCAGCCCGTCGCCCTCGCGGAGGGCAGGTGCGGTGGGTTCTCCGACCATGCGAGCGTCTAACCCGAGGTGCATGAACCGCATCGCGGCCATCTGCGCAACGAGTCCGGATCGGCCTTGTCCGCTGAAGAACCACCGACGCGGCGAGTCGAGCAGCGTGCGGCTGAAGACGGAGAAGGCGTTCTCGTCGATGGCGTCGAAGACCTGCTGGTGCTCCGCTCGTACCGTGACCCAGGGTGTGCTCGTGGTCATGACCGGTCACCGCCTCGCCATGAGGCGGTGACGAGGTAGCGGTCGAAGCTGTCCTGCGTCTCGGCGACGTGCTGAGGGTCGAGAACGCGGACGGGCGTCGGCGCCCAGTCGCTGACGATCGTCGCAAGGGGCCGACCCGTCGAGCAAGCGCTCGCCTGCATGGCGGCCCCGACGGCGACGGATTCGACGGAGGGAGACGTGTGCACGGAGCGGCCCGTGGCATCGGCGAGGACCTGAAGGTAAGCGCGTGATCGAGCGCCTCCGCCGGTTGCGATGGTGATCCCGTCGGTGGATACGCCGAGGGCGGTCAGCGCGCGCTCTCCCCGGACCAGTCCGAAGACAACTCCTTCCACCGCGGCTCGGGCGATCTGCTCTCGAGACGTGGAGGACGTGATCCCGGAGAGGACTCCGCGGGCCTCCGGCAGATTCGGCTTCCTCTCCCCGTCGAGGTAGGCGGCGAAGGAGGGCGTGCCGCCGATGTCGGCGGCGAGAGCGAGCCTGGAGAACTCCGCGTGGTCTACGCCGAAGAGCCGGCCGAAGGTGTCGGTCACTCGAGCCGCGTTCAACGTCGACGACAGGGGGAGGAACCCGCCCGCCGCGTTCGCCACTCCGTCCACGATGCCGGTGGGGTCGTGGACGGGAGTCTCCGTGCTCGTGAAGACCACTCCGGACGTGCCGAACGAGTAGGCGACGTCGCCGGAGCCGACTCCGAGACCGAGGGCGCTCGCGTGCTGGTCTCCGGCTCCTGGTCCTACGACGATGCCCGGGTGGAGCCCTAGCACCGCCGCTGCGGCGCTTGTCAGGGTCCCCGCTGCCTGCTGGGGGCCGTGCACGCGAGGCAGCGCTGTCAGCCACTCGCGGTCGGCGTCAATGAGTTCGAGGATCCCTTCGTCGTAGCGACCCGTTGCCGCGTCGAAGTATCCGGTTCCGCTGGCCTCGGACCGATCGGTAACCTTGTCGCCGGTGAGTCGCCAGGTCAGCCAGTCATGGGGGAGCAGCACCGTCCGCAGGCGCGCAGCGTTCTGAGGTTCGTGCCGGTGCAGCCAGAGGAGCTTCGAGACGGTGAAAGCCGCCGTCGGCACCGAACCGGTGCGTTGCGCCCATTCCTCGGCGCTGATCGCTGCTCGCAGCTCCTCCATCTCGGGCGAGGAGGTCGTGTCGTTCCACAGTTTCGCGCGTCGGATGACCGTGTCGTCGGCGTCGAGGGCGATGAGCCCGTGGCATTGAGCCGCGACGCTGATGGCGGCGACATCGCGGCCGGAGGCGTGTGCGGAGTCGAGCGCGGCTGACATCGCGAGAGTCAGTGCTGTCCACCAGCTCTCCGGATCCTGCTCGCTCAGTGGCGGGAAGGTCGGGGGATGCGGCGAGGAGCCAGCACCGACGACGCGGCCGTCGTCGGCGTCGCAGAGCACGACCTTCGTGGATTGCGTCGAGGAATCGACGCCGGCGATGAGAGGCACGGTCTTCTTCCGTTCAGCGCGGACGCGGTAGGTCCGGCATCGTTACCGGAGGCGGGCGTCGGAAGCGCGGCGGCCGCGAAGCAGGCCGCACAGCACGACCGCTTCTCCATTACAGGCATCGAGCGCTCACTCGTCAATGCTCCCGCTCATGTGAGCGGCATGTGAACGAGCATCGAGGTCTAAGCCGTGTTCAGGAGTGCGCGTGCCAGCGATCGATCCGTGACGAGGACGGTCCCGAGGGAGGCGTTCAGGCATGCTCGGATGGCCTGTGCCTTCTTCACGCCGCCGGCGACGAGGATGAGCTGGGGCACCTTCTTGAGGTGCTCGAGGTCGAAAGCGAGAGCGCGGTCGTCGAGATCGGTGATGATGCTCCCGTCCTTGCGGAGCAGGGTGGCGACGATCTCGGCGGAGACGCCTTTCTTCGTAAGTCGTTCCCGTTCCTGCTGTTCGAGGCCTTCGCGCAGCTGCGAGTCGGCCGGCTCCCAAGAGCCGACGGCGACGGCCGCGATCGTGATGGAGTCGAACTGCCGCCATACCGCCTGGACGGCGGGCTGGCTCCGCAGCCCACTCGCCGTCGCCGCGTCGTGAGCGACGAGAGGAACGAACAGGGGATAGGCGCGCCCGCCTCCCACATCGCTGATGCGCCTCACCAGCTCGAGGGAGTTCTCACGGACGGAGCCCATCATCCCGCCGAGCTGGACGACGGGGCAGGCGGCGATGGAGTGCAGCTCGTTGGCCATCGCACTCATCGTGCGGCCCCAGCCGATGCCCAGGACGTCGTCCTCGGTGACGAGTTCCGAGAGGAGGCCTGCTGCGGCGGCGCCGATCCGGTGGCGGACTCGTCCGGGATCGTGCTCGTCGTCGGGCGTGTCCACCACGATCACCTGGCGCAGGCCGAACCTCTTCCGGACGAGTTCGGACAGCTCGACGTTGTAGGCGATGGGTGCGGTGATCGTGATCCGGACGATCCCCTCTTTGAGGCTGAGCTCGAGCAACCGCGCGACTTTGAAGCGGGAGATGCCGAGTTCGTCCGCGATCTTCGACTTGGACTCGCCGTCCATGTAGTAACGGCGTGCGACGGTCGCGGCGAGCATGCCCGTTCCTGCACTGGTGCTCATCTCGGCCACCCTCTCTGCGCCGCTCTGCGCGGCTCCTGCTCACACGAGCGTAGCGCTCAAATGAGCGGCCTTGTTGACGGATGTGCGGACGGGTTCCAATACTCATCTCACGCCGCTGGAGCCGTTGGGCCCCACCGAATCATGAGGAAGGAAGGGCCGCGATCATGACCGAAGCGATCTCATCGGTCATCGAGGCCGCTCGCGTCCTGGTGCAAGCAGAGAGCGACGCCGTCCGATCCATTGCCGATCAGATCGACGAGAACCTCGTCCTCACCGCCTCGGCGATCGGGGACAGCGCGGGACGCGTCATCGTGACCGGCGTCGGCACCTCGGGCTTCATCGCTCGACGAGCCGCCCACCTGTTCTCCGTCACGGGTACTCCCGCGTTCTTCCTCCACCCCACCGAGGCTCTTCACGGCTCCCTGGGCGCCGTGTCGGCGGACGACGTGGTGATCGCCCTGTCCAAAGGTGGATCCAGCGCCGAAGTGAACGATCTCGTCGACCGCGTGCGCACGATCGGGGCGACCGTGGTCGCGCTCACGAGCGCTTCCACCTCGGTCCTCGCCGAGGCCGCCGACATCACAGTGGTGCTGCGAACCCCCGATGAGGCCGACCCCGGCTCTGTCATCGCCATGGGGTCGACCCTCGCATACGGCGCGTGGCTCGATGCCCTGGCCCTCGTCCTGATGCGCACGCGCCAGTACTCGTGGGAGAGCGTTCGCTTCTCCCACCCGGGCGGCGCCGTAGGTCAGCGCGACTCCTTGCCGGCGCCTGTTCCACCCCTCGCCCTCCCCTGATCCCCAGCCCTTCCATCGCGGCACACCGCCGCCCTCCTCCGCCGTCCTGAAGACGTCGACGCACTGAACAGAGAGGTTCCCCATGAAACGCCGCCGCATCCCCGAGGAAGCAGGCATCTTCGCCGTCCTCGTCGTGGTGATCGCCGCCCTCAGCGCGCTGTCGCCGTCCTTCCGCACTCTCGACAACGGACTGGTCCTGCTCGTCAACGGCACGGTCATCGCGTTCCTCGCCCTTGGACAGACCTTCGTCCTGCTCACCGGCGGCATCGACCTCTCCACCGGGGCGAATGTGGCCATGACCGGCGTCGCAGCGGCCCTCTTCATGCAGGGCGGCCTCCCCTGGGTCGTGGCCGCAGTCCTCGCGGTCGGCTGCGGCACCCTGCTCGGCGTCGTGAACGGACTCCTGGTGCACTACGTGCGCATCCCGGCGTTCATCGCGACCTTCTCAACCCAGGGAGTCGCCCTCGCCATCCCGCTGATCGTCACCGGAGCGAACTCGGTCTCCGTCCGCGATGCCGGCTTCTCCTGGATCGGTCAGGGCCGCATCGCGGGACTGCCCCTGCCAGTGCTGCTGCTTCTGCTCGCCGCTATCGTCGCCGGCTTGTTCCTGCGCCTCACCCGCCCCGGCGTGCACATCTACGCCATGGGCGGCAACAAGGCCGCGGCGCGCCTCTCCGGCGTGAACGTGGCTCGAACGACCGTGCTGGTCTACGCCATCAGCGGCTTCTGCGGAGGCATGGGCGGCCTGATCGCCACCTCGCGCCTCATGGTCGGCTTCCCCGCCACCGGAACCGGCAACGAGCTCTTCTACTCGATCGCCGCCGCGGTCGTCGGCGGCATCTCGCTCTTCGGCGGAGTCGGCACGATCGCCGGCGCCATGATCGGCGCCGTCCTCATCGCGGTCGTCAGCAACGGCATGAACGTCCTCAACGTCCAGAGCTACTGGCAGTCCCTCGTCATCGGACTGATCATCCTCGCCGGCGTCTCGTTCGACACCTACCGCCGCTACCGCAGCGGCAAGCCGATCCTCCGCAAAGCCGGCGGCACACCGCAGCCCCCGACCTCCTCCCTCCCCACCGTCTCCAGCCCCTACACAGCGGGCACCGCGACCCGCGGCTGACCCTCCGACGACCCCACTCCCACACGACACGTCAGAAGAAAAGGAAGATCGATGAAGATCCGCACCCGCCCCCTCGCCCTCGCAGCGACCGGCATGCTCGCCCTCAGCCTGGTGGCCTGCTCGAATCCCGCCACCGACGCCCCCGCTGCCGCAGGCGGATCGGACGGCGCGAGCTCGCTCCCCGAGAACTGCAGCACCGACAAGCCCACCATCGGCGTCGCCCTGCCCAACACGGTCAACCCGTACTACGTCGCCATGCAGGACAGCTTCCTGTCCCACGGCGAAGAGCTCGGCTACGACGTCAAGGTCGCGATCGCCAACGACAGCGACTCCAGCCAGCTCTCCCAGATCGACAGCTTCATCCAGCAGGGCGTCTGCGCTGTCGCACTCAACCCCGTCAACTCCGGTCCGGGAGCGGCCAGCGTCAAGGCGCTGAACGCAGCAGGAATCCCCGTGTTCACGGTGAACGTGATCATCTCCCCGGACGACCTCACCACCCAGAACGCGAGCTTCGTCCAGTACGTCGGCGCCGACCAGGTCGCCGGCGGCACCCAGATGGGCGAGCAGGTGCTCGCAGACCTCGGCGAGGACGCCACCATCATCGCGGGCATCATCGGCAACCCCGACCAGATCCCCACCAACCAGCGCGACCAGGGCTTCACCGACGCGATCAGCGCGAACCCCAACGCGAAGGTCGTGCAGACCGTCAACGGCAAGATCGACCCCAACGTCAGCCTCCAGGTCACCGGCGACATGCTGCAGGGCAACCCCGACATCAACGTCATCTTCGCCGACGCCGGCCCGCACGCCGTCGGAGCGCTGCAGGCGATCGCCCAGCAGGGCAAGTCGGACTCCATCAAGGTCTACGCCTTCTGCGCCGCCGACGAGCCCCTCACCGAGACGTACGCCGGATGCGCCGCTCAGGAGCCCGCCCGCTACGCCGAGATCACGCTCGACAACCTCCAGAAGTTCCTGGGCGGCGAGAGCGTCGACCAGGAGGTGCTCGAGCCCCTGAAGGTCTTCACCACCGGTCAGACCCCCGGCGCCGGCGAAGTCGGCTGACCCCGCCCGACCGATATCCGTCATCGAAGACAGAGAGCGACCACCCATGAGCGCACCAGACGGCCTCGTCGTCACCGGCATTTCGAAGTCCTACGGTCCCACCAAGGCGCTGACCAGCGTGGATCTCACGATCCGCCCCGGTCAGGTGGTCGCTCTCATCGGTCACAACGGCGCCGGGAAGTCGACCCTCCTCAGGGCACTCTCCGGCGCCGAGGTGCCCGACACCGGCTCCATTACCGTCGACGGCGACTCCACCCCCTTCACCTCCCCGAAGGATGCCAGCCGAGCCGGTATCGCCTGTGTTTACCAGGAGCTCAGCCTGGTCGATGAGCTGACCGTCGCCGAGAACCTCTTCCTCGGCACCGAGAAAATGTCCGGCCCGCTCCTCAGCCGCCGCGCGATGAACGCACGAGCTGACGAACTCTGCCAGCAGTACGGCATCCCGGCCCGCGGCACGGACTCCGTCGCACGGCTGCCTGTCGCGCAGCGTCAGCTCCTTGAAGTCGTTCGGGCCATCAACCGCAACGCGAAGTACCTGCTCCTGGATGAACCGACGACCGCACTTGAGCAGGACCAGGTCGACAACCTCCTCGACATCATCCGCAAACTCGCTTCTGAACAGGGCATCGGCATCCTCCTGGTCGACCACAAGCTCGACGAGGTCTTCGCCGTCGCCAACCACGTCGTCGGCCTCTCCGGCGGCCGCATCGTCCTGGACGGAGACACCGACACCGTCGACCGGGACGCTGTCGTCACTGCCATCGTCGGCGAGCACAGCACCTCGAGCGCAGACCTCGCCATGATCGACGGGGCACCCCTCGACGACGCAGCGCCGATGTCGGAGAAGGAGCGCTCCGAGCACTTCGGGAAACCTGTCCTCGAGGTGGACGACCTTCACGGCAACGGGCTCACCGGCATCACTCTGTCCGTCCGCGCAGGCGAGATCCTCGGCATCTATGGCCTCATCGGCTCCGGTCGCTCCCGCTTCCTCAAGACCGTCTACGGCGCCGAACCCATCGGCGGCGGAACGATCACCTTCGACGGTCAGCGCTACGCGCCCAAGCGGCCCGGACAGGCGATCGCCAAGGGCGTCGCTTTCCTCTCTGAGGAGCGGAAGTTCGACGGCTTCATCCCCCAGATGACCTCGATCGAGAACGTCGTCCTTCCCGTGCTTGGCCGCTACGGCAAGGCCGGGATCCTGAACTGGCGGGCACTCAAGGGCTCAGCCAGGAGCGTGCTCGATCAAGTGACCATCCGCGGCGACGTCGAGAACCCCATCACTTCACTCTCCGGCGGTAACCAGCAGAAAGCCCTGTTCGCCCGAGCGACCCTGCAGGCCCCCCGACTTCTCCTCCTTGACGAGCCCACCAAGGGCGTCGACATCGGAGCCAAGCGCGAGATCTACGGCATCATCCGCACACTCGCCCGGGAGAAGGGCGTCGCCGTCATCGTCGTCTCCAGCGAAGAGGAAGAGCTGACCGGACTCGCCGACACCATCACCGTCTTCCGCAACGGGCACTGCGACGGAGCCGTCTTCGACCGCGACGCGATCGATCCCACGCAGCTACGCGAGATGGCCTGGGCCGACGCCGAACGCTCGACGGCCGGCTGAAACCATGCAGCTCGACGAGGATCTCATCGCTACGATCAACGACCACGACGCGACCCTGGCGGGCAGCCTCCTCGCCGTCCCCGACGCCCTCCGAGAGGCCGCGGCGCGCGAACTCACCGCCCGCGGTCTCTGGGTCCACGCCGACATCATCGAAGGCCGCTTCGGAGACCGCCCGTCCGTGAGCGTCGACACAATCGTCGCCATCACCGCGATACCCGGAGTGCGGCTCGACGTGCACCTGATGGTCGACGACGTCCTCGATTGGCTGCTGCGTCTGCCCGGAGGCCTCGGCCGGATCACCATCCAGGAACCCGAAGAAGGACTGAGCGCCCTCGAGATCGCATCCGCCGGAGCACTGGCCGAGGAGGTCTGGATCGCCGTCGTCCCGAAAAGGCAGTTGCAGACCGCCCCTTCGCTGATCGACGGCCTGCTGGTCATGCTGACGCCTCCGGGCCAGGCAGGCCACACGCTCGACCACTCGGCCCTCGACGCGGTGGCCGAGTACTCCGCGGCACAAGAGCACTCTGTGGGCGTCGATGGGGGAGTCACTGCAGAGACCGCCGCGAATGCTCTTCGAGCCGGAGCTACCTACTTGGTCTCCGGACGCGGACTCTTCTCGGGCGACAAGCGCCGGAAGGCGCTGGCGGACACGCCGGCGAACTGACCGAGCAGATTCCACCGGAAGTGCTGCACTACGCGCTCCTCTCGCCTCACCCACTCGAGAGCCGCAGCACATCCGATCCCGCCACGCGGTAGCTCCGCCTCCGGAGCGCGGTCGGCCGGCCGGCCCGACCGCGCCGACACCCGCCGGGCGGCACAATACTGCCGATCACATCGAAGGTCGCTGAAGAATTGGCCGGACGTCCGTAGATCTCGAAGCCGTTCGGCAAGTACTCGCGGACCTAACCGTTCGCGTTCTCGATCGAGGGCCGCTAGGCGTCATTCCTGAGACTCACTCCGCGGGCTCCTCAATACGGTCCCTCTAGTTCGACGGGCAGCAGCAACCGATCCGCTACACCTGCTGGACCAGGGCGAGTTGCTGTGCATCAGAGGCCCTGCCACTTCGTAGGGAGAACGGTAACGCGGGTACTGGCCCAGATCCTTGAGTTCTTTGTGCCGATTCGTGAGGGAGAGTCTGCGAGACGGCCTGGTCCCACACGCATCGAAGTTGCCGCGACCCGGCCGAATGAGTTGGCGCAGCACGCGCGAGAAGCTCGCGCTCCCCGGTGTGCCTCGTGAAGGCCTACGTCGCGATGACGGTCGTGACCGCTTCAAGCCCGTCGCACCTTGCCGTAACGAGCACTTCTGCATCTCCAGTGAGCTGCAGGACGGCGAAGGCGCGGCCATCAAAGGTGGTGTGCTCTGGTAAGGCGAAGGTCTCTTCGGTCTTGGGTTGTGCGCTACCGAAGCCCAGGAGGACGGCCGGTCCCTGCACCTCGAGCTGCAGGAGGACGTCTTCGCCGGTGAGCGGTACTCCCGCATCGTCGACGAGGCTCAGAGTGATGAAAGCGAGCCGCTCGGATGCTGCAGGAGCCACGCCCTGCTCGACCGCGAGGGCGATGCGGGTGCCGGCACCTGCGCTGGTCAGAGTGTGGCGTCCGATCTCTACGCCGCCTTTCCGGGCGATTGCCACCAGAGTTCCGGGCTTGTAGGTGGTTTCGAAATCGGCGCGGAAGGCGTTCTCGGTTCCCATGGCAGCGCGACCGATCTCGCGTCCGTCGAGTTCGAGGACCGCCTCGTCGGCGTCGGCGTACACCTCGACGCGCACAGCACGACCTTCGTGCCCGCGCCAGCTCCAACTCGAGACCGTGTCCGACCAGGCCCACGGAGTTGCGAACGCGATCGCCTTGCCGTGGTGCTCCGGCCGCTGGACGGCGATGTAGGGGTCGGAGCGCAGTCCGAAGACGATCTCGCGGTAAAAGGAGGCGGGGCGGCGGTGCCCGGTGATGTCGATGTCGCCCGAGAAGCCGATGAGCCACGGATAGGCGCGTGCCACGGCGGGCTGAACGTCGACGGAGTCGTCGATGTAGTCGGTCCCGCCGATCCCGGCCTCGCCGAGGTAGTCCCAACCGGTCCAGGTGAAGTCGCCGATCACATTCGGATGCGCGAGGACCTGCTCCCAAATCGCCGCGATGCGGGTAGGGAACGACTCGGTGCCGACGGTGATGCGGTCGGGGAAGAGCGTACGGTCGAGGCCGTAGCGGCTCTCGGCGTAGTTCATCCCCGCCACATCGAGGACCGCCTGCGACTCCTCCGTCCGCGTCGTGACGGAGTTTGAAACGGCGATGCCGTTCATCATGTCGCCGAGTTGCGCCATCATCGTGTTCACGCCGCCGGCCTGGTCTCCTGCGCCCTGCGCGCGCATTCCGGCGAGAACCTCGTCGAGGATCGAGACGAAGCCGTTGATCCCGTTCGTGACCAGTCGCGTGCTGTCGAGGCTGCGGATTTTCTCGGCGAGTTTCCGGCTGATTTCCCCGCCGAAGGGACTTCCGTTCTCGGGGATCTCGTTGCCAATGGAGTACAGTATTACGCTCGGGCTGTTGACATCCTTCGCGACCATCGCTTCGAGGTCGCGCTCCCACCAAGTGGGGAAGTCGGAGGAGTAGTCCTCGTCGGTCTTGCCGATCGTCCACATGTCGAACGCCTCGTCCATGACGTACATCCCGAGGCGGTCGCACGCGTCGATCATGGCCCGGCTCGCCGGGTTGTGCGCACTGCGGATCGCGTTGAACCCGGCTTCCTTTAGGATCCGGATCCGCCGCTCCTCGGCGTCGGCGAACGTGGCCGATCCGAGCACTCCACTGTCGTGGTGCACGCACGCGCCCCGCAGCTTCACCTGAGCGCCGTTCACGCGCAGTCCCTTACGGGGATCGACCTGGACCGTGCGCACTCCGAACGTGGTGGACTCCGCGTCACTGTCGCCTCGACCGTCTCGGGTGAGCTCGGTCGTCGCCTCATAAAGGTGCGGAGTCTCGGCCGACCACAACTGCGGATCGGCGAGGAACAGGCGCTGGCGCACCATTGCCTCCTCGCCGGGGAGGACCGTCACCGGCACCGTGGAGGTCGCTGCCTCTGAGCCCTCGCCGGACGAGGTGGCCTGTGTGGCAACCTTCGCGTGAGCGGTGACCGTGCTGTCGTTGCGGACGAGGGTGGCGATCTCGACGACGGCCAGGTCAGAGTCGACAGAGAGGGTCGTCGCGCGCATCCGACGCACATGCAGTGGCGGCTTGCTGACGAGGTGCACAGGCCGGTAGATGCCTGCCCCGAGTACCACCGCGCGTCCTTGCCGGCGCGGCACTCGACGACGATCTCGTTCTCGGCGCCGAATCGGAGGTAGGGATCGATGCGCACCTCGAACTCGGCGTAACCACTGGCGCGGTGCCCGGCGAGGGTGCCGTTCACGTAAACGGCTGCGTGGCGGTACACGCCTTCGAACACGAGGGAGATCAGGTTCCCCTCCTGCTCGCTCGGCACCGCCACGGTACGGCGGTACTGATACGCGTGGGTGGGAAAATGACCGTTGGTCGCGCCGTCGGCGAGGTCGTCTCGCCGGGCCTCTGCGATCATTGCGTCGTGGGGGAGAGCGATCGCGGTCCACTCGCCTGTATCGGCCCCGCCGAGTTCGGAGAACATGCTGGCCTTCCTTCGGAAAGACCAACCGTCGTGGAAGCTCGTGGTCGTCATGTTGTCGCCTTTGCGTGGTTCTGGAGGGATCGGGGGAGGGAGGTGCTCAGGGCACCGAGCGGATGAAGCGCACGCTGATGGCGGCGAGGATCACGACGACACCGGTGACCATGAAGAGGATCGAGTAGTTGCCGGTCGCGGCAATGATCCCTCCGGCGAGCCCGGGCGCGATGACTTGCGGCCCGGAGTTCGCGATGTTGATCAGGCCGAGGTCTCGTGCGGCGTTCTGGTTGTTCGGGAGCACTCGGGTGATGAGCACCTGGTCGACGGCGGTGTACATGCCGAACGCGGCGCCGAGGATTCCCTGCGCGACGAAGAAGCCGGTGAGGGTCGGCGCAATGATGAAGACGAGGCAGGCGGGAACGAACATCAGACTCGAGAGCACGACGAAGATCCGGACGCGGCCGAACTTGTCCGAGAGCACTCCGCCAATGATCGCGAAGACGAGGGTAAACAGCGCTGCCATGCCGCTCACGGCGACGATCATCTGCGAGGCCGCCTCGATGCTCCCGTCGCCGACCTTGATGTAGTCGCGCAGAAGGTAGAGATTGAAGCCGCTGATGAGGTAATAACCGAAGATCATCAGGAACCGGCCGAGGAACGTGAGCCAGAAGTCAGGATTGGCGCGCAGGCCCGGGAGCTTGTTGAGCACGTTGCGCTCGGCGCGGCCGAGGCGCTCCGCCCGCACGGGTGGGGCGACGTCCTTGGTGGTGAAGGCGAAGAGCGCTGCCGTGACGAAGAGCAGCACTGCAATCAGCAGGTAGCCCACGAAGACCGTCGGCGCGAGGCCACCGAGTGCGACTCCGGCAACGGCGCCCACCACGCTGGTCGTGCCGACGATGCCCGACATGGTTCCGCGACGGGCGAGTGGGACGCGCTCCGGGAGGACCGCTGTGAGGGCGGCCTGGAGTCCACTCAGCGGAACCATGGCGAGAGCCCACAGGGCTCCGGCGGCGACGAAGTTCGTGCTCGAGCCGAGCCCCAGGAGCGCGAGGGCTCCCGCGAGTGCTCCGAAGAGGACCCAGATGTTCCGGCGTCCCAGGAACGGGGTGCGGGTCATGTCGGAGAGTCGGCCCATGATCGGCTGCGCGACGAGCGCCACGATCGAGGCGACGCTCAGAATGCCACCCAGCGCGCCGGCGGCGGCACGCGGATCGGTCACCAGCTCGGCGATCTGACGCCCGATCAGCACACCGATCACCGAGCCCCACACCGAACCGATGCCAATCAGGGCGAGCGGGTACACCACCCAGAGCCAGGGGCTCATGCTGAGATGGGCCGCGGAGCCGCCCAGCGACTGATCCGCGTGTTCCGGGGAGACTACAGGAGGCTCGGCAGACGCGAGGCCGTCGACCGCGCCGCTCGTCGAGTCGTTGTTGTGAAGTGTCATCGGGATACCTCGTCGTTGAGAGCCGCACGATGATCAGGTCGGAGTCACCGCCACCTCAAATTCTCGCCCGTGAATAACTGTTCACGTCCGTGAAATGTAGGATGGACCGCGCCCCTTGTCAATCGGAGGTCTCGATGACGGACACTGCGCGGAAGATCTCCCGCTCCCGCCGAGGCCGCGGGACGAGCGCCGGCATCACGTCGACCCAGATCATCGAAGTCGCAAGAGGGCTCGAACCCGCGATGCTGACCATGCAAGCTGTGGCGGACCGACTCGGTGTAGACCGCTCGGCGGTCAACTACCACGTGAAGCATCGTGAGGGCCTCCTCGCGCTCGTCGCCGCCGACGCCTTCGCGGTGCAGTTCTCGACCTTCGCGTTCCCGCGGGAGCAGGATTGGAGGGTTGGCTGCACCGCCTATGCGCGAGCTCTCCGCGACGCTCTGGTGGCAACCGGCTCGTTCGTGGCGCACTTCAATTACGACGCCGCTGGCGGCCCTCGAGATTCTCGAGCCCGCTGAACTACTGGTCGAGAAGCTGCTCGAGTCGGGTTTCGACCGGGGGTCGGTGGGCAAAGCGATGCTGATGCTGGCGAACATCGCTATGTCATTGGCGCGCGATTCGATCGTCGAGCGCCGAGAAGGTGCGCACCCTCAGCCGGCGATCTTGCGCACCGTGTTGAGCGCGGCGCCTGGACGCGCATTCTCAGGGCTGCGAGAAGTGATGGGTGACGCCGGTTCCGCTGGCTACGGCGACCCGCAGTTCGACTTCGAGCTGGCCGTGTTCCTTGACGGTTTGGAGCGGGTGCTGCGCCCCTCGTCGCTTCCTGGAGATCCGCATCAGGAATGACCACTACTTCAGCCAGCGTTCGACTGGTGAGCGATCCCGTGTTCACCGGTGGGGCATCCCTCGAAGAATCCTTTGACTCAGTGAATCCCGAAGACGCAGACAGCAGGAAGAATGCCAAGATGAAGGTCGCGGAGGGCCTGGCCGCGGAGCGGGAGGGCGGTCTCCCCGTATCCGGCGCCCGATTCAACGGCAGGATTGCGCGTGTTCTCCATATGGACGCGCTGCATGTCGTTGGCCAACCATCTGGTGTGAAGCTCTCAACGACGTCGATCTCGATACGAATGCAATGCGGGTCCAAAGCGCCTCAGCTTTCGCGCTGGCCCTACTCGAGGTGGTTGCTGACCGCAGCGCCGCGGCGACGGCAGTACCATCGAAGTCCGCGACACCGAGGATGAGCATGGAGAACACAGACCCGCGTTACGTCAGATCGCGGCTCAAGCTCCGAGCCGCCATGCTCGAGATCGCGGATGAGGATCTCGAGCAGCTGACTGTGTCCGCGGTCTGCGAGAAGGTCGGCATCGACAGGGCCACGTTCTACCGGCACTTCGCCACCATCGATGGTCTAGTCGACGACACCCTGAGGTCGCTCGCCGATGAGAGCACCGACCGATGGTCTGCCACGGCTCGAGGCACCGGCGATCAGCTCGATGAGTCCGCCGCGATTCTCGCGGCCTACCTGGAACAGATTGTCGAGCATTGGGCGTTGTACCGATGGGCGCTTGGACCCACGGGAAGCGCGCGTGTCATTCATACCGTCTTGGAGGAGGCCATCCGGGGGGTCGCCGCCGAGTTGATCCTGCTTCACGGTGACGACGAGCACACCCAGGCTCGGGCTTGGTTCCTCGGCGGCGGGCTCGTGGGAGGCATTCTGCATTGGTTGCAGACGGAGTCGCCGGAACGCGAACCCGCGGAACTTGCACAATGGCTACTCGGTGTGTCGTCGCCGCTTCCTGCCATACCCACGACCGTCTGACCGCTCGCCCCAGACGCCAGACGGTCGTGGCGTTTCAGAACTGGTGAAGGCCGGGTCCGAGAATCCGTTCCGATCCGTTCCACCGAAGCTGGGCGGTGGATCCTGCCGGGACCGTTACTTCGATGCTGCTGCCCGCGTCCGTCTTCTCCCACCGCACCTCGATTCGTCCCTGCGGTCCGTCGAAGTGGCCTTCCGCCCACGTGAGGTGTGCAGGGATGACGGGATCGACGATGAAGGACTCCCAGGCGATCGAGGTGGCGTGCTGACGAAGACCCAGGGTGTGCGTCTGGAGGTATCGGATGACGGCGCCCTTGCTGTAATGGTTCAGGGATGCGGAGGCGACTCCGTTACGGTCGACGCCTTCCCATTCCTCCCAGATCGTGGTCGCGCCCCGGTCGAGCATCCCGAGCCATGAGGGTGTCGTTCGCTGGAGCAGCAGCGCGTGCGCGATTTCCGGGTGGCCAGTGTCGGCGAGGACGGGGAGGAGGTCCGCGGTGGACAGGAATCCGGTCGTGAGGTGGTCGTCGGCCTCTCGCACCAGGGAGACGAGGTGGTCCGCGGCCTGCGCGCGGAGCTCTTCGGGGAGCAGACCGAACGCCAAAGCGCGGACGTAGCCGGCTTGAGTGCCGGCCGAGACTCGACCGTTCTCATCCAGGAACTCCTGCTGCCATGCGCCTCGTACTCGCTCGGCCGTGTTCGCGAAAGAGTCCGCTTCCTCGGTTTTGCCGAGAACGCGGGCGACCTGCGCCAGGACCGATAGTGACCGGTACAGGTACGCGGTGCCCACTTCGCCCTTGTCCGCCATGGCCCATGCCATCGGGTCAGGCATGGCCGGTCCCGGGGTGCCGTCCGCGTTCAGGGGGGTGGGTTCGAGCCATTCACCGAAGTGGAAGGTTCCGTCCCAGATGTACTGTTCGTGCGGAAGCGGCGTTGCCGACCTTTCGACCCGGGAAGGGTGGCGCTTTTCGGCAGCGGAGGTCAGAGCGAACTGCACCCACTTCACCATGGCCGCCCAGTTCTGAGTGAGCGCGGCCCGGTCACCGTAGGTCCGGTAGAGCTCCCAGGGCACGAGGACGACGGCATCGCCCCAGCCGGCCGATCCGGTGGCCATGTCCGTCATGGCGTCGGGCACAGCGCCGAGTCGGGCGTTGTCGGGAGACATGTTGACGATGCGGCCGTCGGCGAGTTGATCGTCCCGGACCGACTGCAGCCACTTGCGGCTGAAGCCTGCGACATCGAAGAGGCGCACGGCCGTGGGCAGGAAGATCTGGTAGTCGCCGGTCCACCCGGCCCGCTCCCGGGTGGGGCAGTCGGTGGGGAGGTCGACCGCGTTCCCGCGGAAGCTCCACTCGGCCACGCTGTAGAGAGCTGTCAGATCCGGATCGCTGCAGTTGAAGGCGCCGACGGGGGTGAAGTCGGTGTGCAGCACCTGCAGGGTCACGTCGGCCTCGTCGAGGTCGATGTCGCTGCCGTCCCGCTGGAGGCGGGCGTAGCGGAAACCGTGAATGGTGTGGCGGGGCTCGAACACCCTGCCCGGCTGGCCGTCGGAGATCACCTCGTCCCGCTGCACGAAGGGGACGACGGTCCCATCCGGTGCGGGAGTGTCGAGGTGGGTGAGTGTCAGGTCGCCGTTGACGTCGAGGTGTTCACCGTAATCGATGACCGTTCGAGTCCCTGCCGGGCCGAGGTCGCGCAGGACCATCCGGCCCGACACGTTCTGGCCGAAGTCGACGATGGAGCAGTCCGCCGAGCGCCGGTCGATCATCACGGGGGAGCGTTCTTCAATCACTCGTACCGGCGGCGCGGGCGACCAGGACACCGGCGGCGCAACGGGACCCGTCACCGCTTGTCCGAGAGTGACTGAGTGGTGTGACCAGTCAGTGATCTGACCGTCCATCAGGTCAGCTGCGACGATCTCCGTCTCCGCGACGTCCCAGTGGGTCGACGTGGCGGCCGCGACGACCGGTCCCGCGCCTGAGTCGATGTGCAGCTCGGCTCGCACTGCCGTCTGCTCGCCCCAAGCAGCCTGATGACGGAAGGCACCGGCTCGACCCCGATACCAGCCGTCGCTCAGCCTGAGCTCGAGGCTGTTCGCGCCTTGCTGGAGCAGCGGTGTCACGTCGTACGCCTGCGCGTAGAGCGTCTTGTCGTAGGACTGGCTGCCCGGCGCGAGCTCCACGGACCCTACGCGCCGACCATTCAGGACGGCTTCGTAGAGTCCGAGGGCCGTGGCATACAGGCGAGCCTTCACCGGTAGCTCGCTGATGTCGAAGGTGGTGGAGAACGCGGTCGCGGGGCGAGCGCCGAGCGGATGATCGTTGCTGGGGCTGGAAATCCAGGCGCTGGTCCAGTCGACGTCGAACAGGCCCGCTTCGAAGGCCAACCATTTCGACCAGGCGGAGGTGGCGCCGGCGTGCTCGACGCGCACCCGCCATTGGACGCTCTCGCCGCTGGTGAGCGGCAGCCACGGCCACGTGATGAAGCGACGCTCCGGGCTTCGTTGCGCCCAGGTCAGCAGCTCATCACCGACGCGGGCTTGGAGCTCGAAGGCGTCCTGACGGCGCCATCCGGGTGGGAGCTGCCAGGACAGTTCCGGTTCCGGCGACGAGATGGGAAGGGCATCGCCGCCCGTTTCTACCTGGAGTGCGTGCGGTGCGTCGGGGTGAGGCATCAGGGTCTGGCGATCTTCCTGTGATGTGGCGTGGGAGAGGGCGGAGCGGCGGTCACATGCTGCCGCGCACCTTCCGAACGAACAGACCGCCTACGACGGCGATGACGGCGCCAACGAGATAGACGAGGGAGTAGCCGCCGATGGCGGTCAGGGCGCCGATCGCGGCGATGCCCGAGCCGAGGATCGGGCCGAAGGACCGGGGGAGCTGGTCGGCGACGACGATCAGGGACATGTACTTGCCGGACTCGCGGCCCTCGCCGGGGAGGACATCGATCACGAGGGCGCCATCGACCGGGCTGTACGCGCCCGAGCCCAGACCCAGCAGGACGAGACCGACCATGTAGACGGGAACGCTCGGGGAGAACGCGACAATGATCGCGCCAGCGGCGATGAACAGGGTCGTGTAGATGACCAGGGACTTGCGGATCTTGAGCCGGTCGCTGATCTGGCTTCCGAGGACAGCGCCGAGGATCGCGGTCACGAGGCCCACGAGGCCAGTGATGGTGATCAGTCCCGGCAGTTCGTCGGGTCCGACGCCGAGCTGATCGGTCAGCACGTACACCCCGTAGGTCGAGGTGAGCACGGTGCCCAGGACGACCACGACCTTGCCGATCCAGACCCACGAGTAGTCGGGCACGCTGCGCGGGTTGATCTTGAACTCGGAGAGGATGTTGCGCTTGGGCTGCGCGTCGCGCTCGGCCTGGCTGAGGCGACGGTCGCGGAGGATGAACAGCACCATGACCAGAGCGACGATCATGACGTATCCGGGGGCGGTGAACAGCAGGAAGCGGTTCCCGAGGAACATCGGGAGGAAGATCGAGGCCAGCACGCCGCTAGAGACGATGCAGACCATGATGATGCCCTGCACACGTCCGCGGTGCTGCTCGGGGACCTGGTCGGGAACGAGTGCGCCCGCGCCTCCGGTGATGACGGCGTTGCCGATTCCCAGCAGGACCGCGCCGAGCAGGAGCTGTGCCACGGACGCGCTCAGGCCCATGACCACCAGGCCGGCGAGAGCGAACAGCACCCCCGCGGCGATGAACGGCTTGCGCATGCCCAGGCGCGACGTCGATCGGTCACTCAGCGCGCCGGCGAGCGGCGTGATGACGATGTTGACCAGAGCGTAGAGACCGGTGAGCAGGCTCAGCCACAGCACCTTGTCATCGGGCTCGAGTTCCGCGACGGTCACCGGCCACGCCACGATCGCCATACCGACGCTCGCGCTGTAGGTGCCGATGTAGAGAATGACCAGCGCGAGCACGAATCGCTTGCTGAGACGCTGCGGGGGAGATGCCGGCGGCTGGTGCTGCGCCTCGAGCCCGATCTCGTGAGCTGCATCGGTGAAATCTGACATGAATGTTCCTCCTTGAACGGGTGTCCGCTTCCGCAACGGACGGTGCCTCACCATGGCTTCGCCGGGAGACTGGAGTCACTGTACAACGGTTGCTGCACAGATGGGAACGGTGATTTCGTTCAGCTGACTCGGGTTATCCCCTCGCGGCTTCGTCAGCCTGCAGAGGCAGTGCTGGCTGCGCGATGGATGGCGTCGAGAGTGGTGAAGGTTGCCAGGGTCGCTGAGGCGTCGTGAGCGGGGTGTTCGCGAAGGCCGGCTCGGATGGCGTCGGTGACCGCGACGAGCATGGGGCCGTAGCCGTTGCCGTCGGCGGGGAACTCCACGAGTTCAGGGTGAGTGAACATGGTTGCTGGGTCGCCGGCGTGGATGCGGTAGGACGGGACAGTCCAGAACGGTGCGGGGATGTGCACCCAGCCGGTCGTACCGCTGATCGTCGCGGAAGGGTCGACGAAGTCGCTGATCGAGGACGCGCAGTGCGCGAACCTGCCCCCGGAGAACTCGAGCGTTGCGTGCTGTGCCAGGTCGAGCCCGTCGTCGCGGACGTCGCCTCGGGCTGCAAGGGAGGTGGGTGCACCCAGGACGTCGAGTGCCAATGTCACCGGGTAGATGCCCTGGTCGAGAAGCGCTCCGCCGCTGCGAGTCAGGTCGAACTTGCTTCCGCCGTCGTTGGGGAACGGGAACCCGAAACCGGCCCGCACACTCCGCGGTTCTCCGATGATCCCCTCCGCGAGCGCATGCAGAAGAGCGACGTACGTCGGGTTGAATCTCATCCACATGGCTTCCATGAGGAATGTTCCCTGCCGATCGGCGCGCCGGAACAAGTCGGCGACCTGCTCGGGACGCATCGCCATCGGTTTCTCCACGAGCACGTGCTTGCCCGCATCGATAGCGGCACAGGCCATGTCGTGATGGAGCGCGAAGGGCGTCGCGAGATAGATCACGTCAACCTCATCGGACCCCAGCAGTCGATTGAAGTCGTCGGTCGCGTGCTCGATGTTGAAGACCTGCGCGAACCGGGACGCGTTCGCGAGGCTGCGGCTGTAGACCGTGGTGATCGATGCGCCCATCGACGCAAGATCGGCCACCACGGTCCACGAGATCGTGCCGGTCCCCGCTACACCCCAGCGCAGATCAGAGTGCGACCGCATCCGTGGGAGAGTTCAGCTCGGCGCCCTGACTTCTCGCGATGCCACCGAGCCAGGCCAGGCTCGGCTTCGGCGTGCGCTCGAAGGTGTTCGGGTCGACGGCGATCAGACCGAACGTCATGGCGAAGCCGCTGTGCCATTCCCAGTTGTCCAGAAGGGTCCAGTGCTGATAGCCCACGACCTCGACCCCCTCGGCGATCGCGTCCCGCACTCCTTCTAGGGCGGTCTGCGTGAAGCGGATGCGCAGATCGTCGTCGTCGGTGGCAATACCGTTCTCGGAGATCAGGACCGGCTTCCCCGTGAAGGCAGCGGCGGCGCGGACGGTGTGACCGAGTGCTTCCGGGTAGTACTCCCAGCCCGTGAGCGTCGTCTCCTCCCGCGGCTCCGGAGGCACCACTCCGTCGGGTCCGAAGGTGGTGCGGCTGTAGGTCTGCACGCCGATGAAGTCGTCGTCGGCGGATTGCGCCCAGAACGGGTGGATCGCCTGCTCGAGCACGGCGTCGCGTCGCGTCTCTCCGCCCTCGACCGCCTGGTAGTCGCCGACGTTGGGCGACCAGCCGACCTTCGCGTGGGGAGCGAGTTCGCGGATCGCGGTCCTCGCTTGCCGGTGCGCGTCGAAAACGTTCTGAATGGCGCCCGGTGCCAGGATCGGCAGCGCCATCACGGCCACGCCGGGCTCCCCGCCGATGCGCTTCGCGAAGCGTGCGCTGAGCTCCTGCTGCTCGACGGGGATCTCATCGGCGGCAGCGCCCAGAGGAAGATCTCCGGTGGCGAGCAGCATCGCTCCCGCGTTGGGCTCGTTGAAGGTGATCCACCACTGCACGAGGTCGCCCAGGCCGTCCACGACAAAGCGGGTGTACCGCTCGAAGAGATCGGCTGCACCCGGCTGGTTCCAGGCGCCCTCTCGCGCGAACCAGATCGGCGTCGCGAAGTGGTTCAGCGTCACGATGGGCACGACCGCGCGGCTCCGGCAGGCGAGCACCATGTTCCGGTAGTGCTCAAGCTCCGCACGGGAGAACACTCCCCGTTCGGGCTCGATTCGGGACCACTCGATGCTGAAGCGGTAGCTGTTCAGGCCCGCTTCGGCGAGCAGGGCGATGTCCTCGTCGTAGCGGTGGTAGCTGTCGCAGGCGTCACCGGAGGGCTCGTGGAACGGCGATCCTTCGACGTGTTCCATCGCCCAGATGTCGTTGAGGACGTTGTTGCCTTCGATCTGGTGGCCAGCGGTGGCAGCCCCCCAGAGGAAGTCGCTTGGAAAGTTGGCCATGATGCTCCACTCCGTACAGTTCAAACGCCACCTCGCTGGGGCGCTGTTGCACCCTAACACTATGCAGCAACTGGTGCATAGTGTGGAGAGGTGCTCGGCTCGCCCACTCAGTGGAGACGCGGAAAGGATGAGCGCCACATCGGAGGGCTGGCTGCTGGGTTCAGTGCCCCTTGAGCCGCTGGAGGAGAGGCGGCCGGCGGCGGCCGAACAGGGCCCGCACGCTTCCGGACATGATTCGCCACTCGGCCTGGCGGTGCACGATCCGCCAGTCGGTGCCCGATCGAGTCCATCTGTCGACGTAGGTTCCGCTGATGTCGAAAACGTGTCGTCGCCTGAGGCCGCGACCGCGGTGGCGAGCTTGCACGTAGGAGCGAGAGGTGGCGGTGTGCTCGTCGAGCACGTCGATGGTGGTCGAGCCCAGGAGGTGCTGCGTCGGTCCGCACCGGTCGAGGTATCCGGCGACCATTCTTTTCAGGCTCTCGACGCCGTGGGAGGTGGTCAGTCCGTAGTGGTGGTCGACGTCGTCGGAGAAGATCTCGCGCAGTCGGTCGTAATCCTTGGCGTCCACGATGTACGCGTACTCGATGAGACGACGGGAGATGTCGCGTTCAGCTGCCAGTTGTTCCGTGAGATGCATGTCGAGCTCCTCCTGTGAAGGTGACGTCGTGGACTCTTGGTCGCGGTTCAATGTTCGTCGGCACTAGGGACGTGTCAGGAGGGCGTCGAGCACCTTCGAGGAGGCAAGTGTGGCCGCCCCCAGAGCCGACGCTTGATCTTGCGCCGCGTCTCGGACGAGTTTCACCGTGTTCCCGCGTCGAACAAGTACTTCGGTGACGAGGGCGTGAACGAGGGCGCGGTCCCCACTCGATCCCGTGAGAACGACCCGGTCCGGGTCAAGGACAGCAGTGAGGAAGTCGATAAGATCGGCAATGCCCTCTGCGTGTGCTCGAACAGCTGCTTCAGCGGGGGCTGAGCCTCGTGCCGCGTCGACGAAAAGCTCGTCCAGCTGCAAGGCGACGTCCCCCCTGGGGGCGCGGCCAGCTCGCTCGAGCAATCCGACCGCTCCCAGCGCGTCCTCGACGCTGGTTCCATCCCGCGGATTCCCGAAGGGCAGCCGCCGCACTTCACCAGCCCGGCCGCGCGCTCCTCGAATGAGTGAGCCGTTAGCGAGCACAGCGGCCCCCAGGCCGGCGCCTACCTTTAAGTACAGAATCGGTCCGAAGATCCCCTCGCCGCCAGCGGCATCGAAGGCCAGAGCTGCGCAGTTGACGTCGTTCTCCACCCAGATCGCGGCCGGCGCGATCGGCGCCAGTGGCGCCAGGATCTCCACATCCGAGTAGCCGGACGAGATCACGTCCTGAACGACATCGATCGGCCGCGGTACCGCCAAGCCGAGGCCCAGCAGCCCCCCTTCCGACTCGGGAACGCGGGAAACCAGCTCTGCCAGCGCCACGGCGGCGAAATCGAGAGCATCCGCCCATTCCCTGGATGGATTTGGACGAGGATTCAAGATCGTGCGGGACGCGATGACGGTCGAGTCCAGGCGCCCAGCAACGACTCGAATGCGAGTCGGCCCCAAGTCCACGCCGGCGACCCACCCCGCACCGCTGTGCAATGCGTAGCTCATCGCCGTCCGACCTATGGCGCCAGGAGGCGTCGGAACCTCCTCAACCAGGGTGCGTTGCTGCAGCTCAGCGATGGCGAGCGAGATGGTCTGTTTCGATAACCCGAGAGCACCGCTCAACTGGGGTCGGGTCACGACCCCTCGGCGCAGCATCTCACCTAGCGCGAGGCCGGCCGAGGAGGACAGAGCATGGGGAACCACCTGACCCTCCTCCACTCGACATTGTTTGTTCGTTCGGTTACCATACTATCTAAGAGCCGATGGCGTCTCCAGCTTCCCTCCATCTAGAAAGGCACGCCATGACACTGCTCGACCGCCTCGCCGCCCTGAACCTCGCCAGCATCTATGGGGTCGTCACCCCCTCCTACCGACCCGCCACCATCGAGACCTCTGCCAAGACCGCAACGAGGCAGAACTCCACGATCACGACCGGATCCGTCCACACGCTGACGGGATCGATCCGAATCGCCTAGGCGCTCGACGCGGGGACTTTGATCCTCACCACCTCCTACCCCTCGAGACCTCCGGCAGGCGCGGAAGGGCATTCTCATCCCACGCCGCCGGAGGTCTTCGGTTTCCCGAGGGCGGTCTGGAACGGCACCGAACATGGGGCTACCGGCGCGGAAGGGCAGTCCTGCGGCTCGCCGGTGGCGCGTTCGACAGCCGCTCCGCGCCCGTTGGGCGCGTGCCGCTAGAGCCCTGGCGTGATTCGCGCGGATCAGCTTGCCGGGAGACCCGCTCCTTCGATCCGCGAACCTCCTTCAACGTCACGTCGCCGCTCTCGTCGCAGCGGCAGGCCTGCCCTCCATATGACTCGCGAGGGAGGAGCTCGAAGGCAACTACGCTCCAGTGCGCGGGCTAGAGAGCTGCCGAGATCGGTGAGGATTCGGGAGATCCGGCGACGGACGATTCTCGGTCGACCACCGGGTCGAGCTGCCCGAGGAAGCGGTTGCTGCGCGCTTGCGTGGGGTATCCACCCACATCCTTCACGCAGATCGGGCACCAGTGTCCTGCGGTCAGGATCAGCCGCGGACTGCCGGAGAACTCGTGCCCTAGCGCGCAACGCCATGTCAGCGGGGTCGCGATGTCGCCGCGCTCCACGTCGGCGGTGACGAGCTCGCCACCGCGGAACGAGGCGGCTTCCAGGTAGTCCAGCGCAGCCCAGTCGGATGAAGGCTTGCTCTCGTCGTAGCCGTGATCGAGGTAGGACGGCTCGCGATCCGGGCGAGGCGGCCAGAAGGTGGACCAGTCGCCGATGCGCTCCCATTCCTCGCGAGATCCGAAATAGGCGGCGATCTTCTCGTCGTCGCCGTCCCGGATGAAGCTCATCGTGCCGCGCGGCTTCAGAGTGAGCGGCTTGAGCACCACGTTCTTGACGAACCACGCAGGCAGGCGGCCTGCGATACGCAGCCTCGGATTCGCGTCGATCGCGCGTGTCAGAGCGGCATCGAAGGAGTCGCGGCGGAAGGGCACGAGCTCCTCGAGCCGGTCGGAATCGGTGTACCAAGAGCCGTGGAAATTCCGTGTCGCGAACCAGTTGCGGTCGTACCACTTCTTCACATCGGCGACGCCGAGGGCACCGGTCATCGCGAGCTGCAGCTCCCAGTTCGTCAGGCGCCAGCCGTCGCCGCCGCCGATGTTGTAGATCCCTCCCCAGAACTCCTCTGGCGTGTCCTGCTCGCAGAAGTTCACCATCAGCCGGGCGGCGTCCTCGACTGACACCCACTCCATCACGCCCGCGAAGGGGAGTGGGTCATGATCGGGTCACGGATCTCGAGAACGCCCGGGTGGAAGATCCCCGTCTGGCGCACCCAGGCCCACTTCGGGAGACCCGAATCGATGAGCTCCTTCTCGGCCACGATCTTGCTCTGGCCGTACTCGTCGTAACGGGCCACACGAAGCGGATCTCCGATGCGGCTCCAGTGGTGAGGCGGGTTCCGATCACCGGTCTGCGCGACCGAGCCGACCCCGACGACACCGATCGCCCCAGGATCGGGCTGAGCACGGACGGCGCGGATGATGTTCCGCATGCTCCCGACATTCACCCGGTGAGCGAGCTCGGGGTGGTCATCGGCGAAGGGCGACACGACTGCGCCGATATGCAGCACGAAGTCGGCTTCGCGCACGCACGCCTCGACCGTGGAGTACTCGGTCAGATCGCCGAACACGACCTCGAGGTTGGGCATGTCTTCGTACTCGCGAATCACGGCGAGATCCTTCTCCGAGGGCAGCACGAGCGCCACGACCACGAACCGGTCCTGCCGCTCCCGGAACTCGTCGAGCACCCTTCGACCCCAGTTCCCCGTTGCGCCGGTGAGGAACACCCTCACCCTGCCAGCACCGTGCTGCTTCATCGCTCTCCCTAAATAGACAACCGTCTCATTGAGACTATTGTCTCATTGGGAGCCGGATGCTGAGAGAATGGCCGAATGAGCCTCCATCCTCGAATCCGCCGATCGAGGGAGGCCTTCGAAGCCGCTGCCCTTGCCGCAGCGCGCACCGATCCCGAGGCCGTCACGGTCACGTCGTTGTGCGAGGACTGGGCGCTGAATCGAGGGACCTTCTACCTCCACTACCGAGACCTCGACGACCTCCTCGCCTCGACGGTCGAGAGCCTCGCTCGCAGAGCCCCCGAAGCTCGGCAGGAGGAGGCACCGCTCGGATCCCTGGGATTGAACTCGCAGTCTCGTGCAGCATTCGGCTCATATCTCGCGCACATCCAGGAAAACCGCGACTTCTACCGATGGGCGCTCGTCACCCGCGGCTCCCAGCGAGCGGTGAACGCGGCGACGTCGGTGTACATCGAGGGCATCAGCGCGGGACTCGCGAAGAGCAGCGAGAACGGCAAGAGCACGCGGGAGCTGCAACGACGCGCCGCCTACCTCGCGGGAGCCATGACCGGCGTCATCCGCCAGTGGCTCAGCGACGATCCCGCCGAGAGTGCGGCGGAACTGAGCGTCTGGCTCTGGCGGGAACTTACGGTCGCGAAAGAGTAGTCGCCCGGCACCGAGGTGATGCCCCGTCGATCGTGGCCCCACGACGGGAGCAGAGCTGACGGTCGTCGGCATCAACGGCCGACCGCACAGGGAATGAGGCGATTCCGCAGCCAGAGGCTTTCCAGGGAAGGCCACAGAGTCGCCCTAACGACCCGGGCCGGCCCCCAGCGACCACGGCGGATTCTCGTCGTCCACTTCGATGGGTCCTCGCGACCCTCGGGGGAGGTTTAGCTGTGCGTGGGTCTACTCGTGGCACTTAGGACGGTGCATCGGCGCGCGCGTGACGCACCCGAGCTTCGAGCCCCCATCACATGTCGCCGTCACGCCTTTCAGCGTCAGCTACTCCGAGTCGGACCCGATCGGTCGGAGTCAACGTCGATGCGAGCCGGCGGCACCGCGGCCGCGTGCAGAGCATCGCCATGCGTCGACGCATCCTGCTTGTTCGCCAGCAGGGCTCGCAGGGAGGTGAATGCTACGTCACGAGCGCCCTGAGTGGCGTCTGCGAATGAACCGAAGGGGCACTGAAATGCGACCATGCACCGACCCACTCTGCAACGGATGCTGCACAGTACAAGTACTACTACTTCTCGGTCTCCGACCCTCTCCTACGGAACGATCCTGCCCGATCGGGCGGCACTTCCTCAGCCACCAACCGAAAGGGCTCACATGGCGACCGCGACTCGGACGCAGTCAACCAGACGCATGCGACCGAGTCGCCTCCATCACTTCAGCCGTCCCCGCGGCAACGCGGCGACGCACGCACGCGAAGCTTCGTCGCGCGGAGGTCGGTCACCACTCGTCTGGGGCTTTCTCGTAGCTCTCGGGGTCGGTGGAGGCGCTTTCGTACTCGGCGCACTGTCGACCCTCAGCGAGCTACTCGTCTACATCGGAATTGCTCTGTTCCTCTCCCTCGCAATCGAACCCGTCATGCGATGGATGATTTCCAAGGGCGTACGTCGAGGTCTCGCACTTCTTGCCACAGTTCTCGCGACGCTGCTGATCACAGCTGGACTAATCACTTTGGTGCTACCCGAGATCGTGCAGCAGTTCGACTCATTCCTGCACGAACTGCCCACCATCACAGCCGCCATCACAAGTTCCCCGCTTGTCGCTGACCTCAACGTCGACCTCGCGCCGCTGATCGATCAGGTCGTCTCATTCCTCGCCGACCCGGACCAGCTGCTTTCAATCGGTGGTGGGCTGCTGTCCGTGGGACGCGGGCTGTTCACCGGCGTCAGCGGAGTGCTGACGGTGACCGTCCTCACGCTCTACTTCAGTGCAACACTTCCCACCATCGTCACCTCGGTCTCACGAGCCATCCCCGCCTCACGCCGAGCACGTACCGTCAAGCTCGTCGATGACATCTTCCTCTCCGTCGGCCGCTACGTCGCAGGCCAGCTCGGCCTCGCCGCCCTCAACGCCCTCGTCGTCTTCGCCGTTCTCACTCCTGCGGGCGCGTCCGCTCCTCTCCTCCTCGCGCTCGTCGCCTTCATCGGCGCTCTCATCCCAGTCGTGGGCACGATCGTGGCGTACGCGGCGATCGTCGTGTCGATGCTCTTCATCTCACCGGCGGCCGCTCTGATCGTCGGAATCGTGCTTCTCGTTTACGCGCAACTCGAAGCTCACGTCATCACCCCGCGCGTGATGTCTCGCACGATGAGCATTCCGGGATCCCTGGTGATCATCTCCGTCTTCGCCGGCGCCGCACTCGGCGGTGTTCTCGGCGCCCTCGTCGCAGTGCCCATCGCAGCGTCCGGGGTCCTCGTCTTTGAGCGGGTCGTCGCCCCCACACAAGCTCGGCGGTAACGCGTGCTCTCCGCGCTCCCCGTCATTGGAGTACTCCTCATCGTCACCGTCAATCGCGCCTACGACCTTGGAGGCATGAGCGCCGTAGCCATCGAGGTAGCCCTCCTCCTCACAGGAGCCGTCATCGTTGCCATCCCCGCCCGGAAAAGCTCCTCTTGACCGACAAGTGGCAAATCAAGACGGCGTCATCGGTGTGCGCGTGACGCAACCGAACTTCGAACGCTAAACACACGCCGCTACCGCGCCGTGCAGCGACGCCCGCTCCGAATCGCCCAATCAGCCGGAGTCAACGTCGCCGCGAGCCTGCGGCACCGCGGCCGCGTGCAGCGCATCGACGTGCGGCGGACAGCACCTGCGTCGACGCAGATATCCTCGTCGGGGGATGGGCGGCGTCTGAGCTGAGTTGGCCACCGCCTCGTGGTTCCGGATCTTGTCAGGAAGGGCGGTATCGCAGCCAGCCAATCCCGCACCTGACCGAATCTCAATTATTTCGAGCGGTGCAGAACAGGCGACAGCACATGACTCGCGAGCAGAACATCGCCTCCCAGCAGGCCTTCGGAGAGGCGGTCAACGCCGGCGACTTCGCCGCGTTCGACGCGTTCGACGCACTCGTCGCGCCCGACTCGGTCAACCACGAGCCGGCGCCCGGCCAGGCACCCGGTCCGAAGGGATACGCCGCGTTCTTCGGCGAGCTGCGGACCGCGTTCCCCGACATTGCACTCGAGGTCGAGAAGCTCGTCGCGGACGACGATAGCGTCGCGTTCGCCTACACGCTGACCGGGACGCAAACCGGTGTGTTCCAGGGCCACGCGCCGACGGGAAAGTCCGTGAAGATCCGCGGCATGCAGATCAGCACATTCCTCGACGGAAAGCTCGCCGAGCGCTGGGGAAGCAGCGACGAGCTCGACATCCTCACGCAGCTCGGCCTCGTACCGGGCGCCTAGCAGGCGGAGTCCGGCGGGATCCGAGGCTCGTGTGCAAACCACACCTCGGAACCCGTTGAGCGGAGTCCGTGTGAATGAACTGACATAATCACGGTTATCAGCTCAGATTTCGGAGACGGAGGTCCGGCACCCGGCGTACACCCTCCTATGCACTGCTTCGCGGCGAAGCCAGGAAGCGCTTCAGCTGCGTGGCGGGTGTTGCTCGAGTTCGACGAGCGCAGTCACTCAGGATTGGTACGATTCTGGCCGGCGAGGCAAGAGCCAACGCCGCCGAGGGGGACTCAATGGCGACCGTCCAACAGCAAGTGCTGAGTGCAGACAGCGTGATCACGCAAAACATCGACGCATGGACAGGCGATCGCGGATTTCTCTCGCAAAACATCCTCAGTCAATTACGCAACTTGGTCGAGGGCCTTCTCGTATGGGTGTCACAGAAGGATCCGAGCACGGACTTTCACTATGACAAGGTGAGTGCAGCGAGTGCAGTGGTCAAGCCGCAGGCAAAGTTTCGTGTCCTAGTCCGATTCCACGATCAACTGCAAGCAAGCGTTTCGCACTACACGATGGAACGAGACCCGTCCGAACGGTTGATGCTGAAGTACTACGAGTACCTGCTGCGCACGCGCGACCTTGCGCAGAAGGAACTGAAGGTCTCAATACTTCAAAACCTTCAGAACTTCCCGCTCAACACTGATCCGGCGATGCGCGAGTATCACGAGAGGATCGCCAAAGAGGTGGACGAAGCATTCGTGCTCGGCACACCAGAACCCAAGTCAGACCGATACTACATCCACAGTTCGCGACCATTTTTTGTCCAGGATCGAATTTACTACGAGGTGACATTTTCTGTTGCACACAATCGCACCAGTAAATTCGATCGGAAGATCGCCTTCACAACCATCGACATAAGTGATAAATACGCAGCCAGTCTCGGATTGGAATCCAAGACGGTCGAAGTCTTCGGCCGATCGATGCCGGTCACGATAATTCGGTCGTGGAACGTGTCGATTCGTCCATGCGAATTTGACAACTTCCGGTCGCTGATCGAGCCACTGAGGGGCAAGGTGACGAGGTCGCAACCGGAGTACAGCAACCTCATGCAATACCTCACAACCACCCGCTCGAGCCTGCTCGACCTCATCGAGCTCCCCGATGCTTCGTATAAGCAGGTGCGCGACTGGGCGCTTGCAAGCACTATCGGAGTGCCGTTGATCTTTCCTGCGCTCGATCACGTGCGACAGCTGATACAGCGCGACGCCCCGGGGTCGCGGGTGGTTCGCTACCTGTTGCTTCGCATGAGGAATGAGGTAATCAAGGCGCAAAGGGATGGCACGCCAAACAACTGGTTCTCAAATTTGCGCATCAAGAACCAGAGCAAGCCCTTCGACACGATGCCATTGTGCACGTCGCCCGCCGGTCATAACCCACGTTTTGCCGACCTCCTTGATGCATTCAATCCGAAAGGTCGCGAGCACGAACTCCTCGCCCGCCGAATCCAGGTGAATGTTGAGACGCACGGCGTCATCTACACAGCGGACGACGATCTGACCGACTTCGGCGACATCGACTTGCTGATTGACACCTATAACTCGTTGCTCCCCAAAACGGAGAAGCACGCCCCGCGTCAGCTAGAGCACGACCGCGGCCACGTCTTCATGGTTGGCTACGAGGAGGGAACGGTTTCAATCATAAAGGAGCTCCAGGCCATCTCAGCGAGCGGAGTGGAGGATCACAGCACGGACGTCCTCACGTGGATTAACGCGAACCCAAACGATTTCGACGATCCGCTGAAGTCTGCCGCCCTTACGGCCTTGTTTGACCGTTCCAAGGTCGCGCTCATTTATGGTGCAGCTGGAACAGGCAAGTCGACGATGGTAAATCACATCGCGCGTTACTTCTCAAAGAGTGACAAACTGTTCCTCGCACACACCAATCCTGCCGTCGACAACCTGAAACACCGGGTGGCGGCGCGCAATTCCGACTTTAGCACCATTAGCGCGCACGTTAGTCGCGGTGGCGGCGCAATTCATTATGACGTTCTGGTCATCGATGAGTGCAGCACGGTCAGCAACGCCAGCTTGCTGAAGGTCCTTAACAGCACATCATTCGATCTGCTGGTCCTGGTCGGGGACGTGTATCAGATCGAGTCGATTGAGTTCGGCAACTGGTTTACGACGATCCGTTCGTATATTCCGCAGGAGTCTGTGTTCGAACTCACCAAGCCGTTCCGAACGAGCGATGTGGCCCTACTGACCCTCTGGGACCGTGTGCGAAACCTTGACGATCGGATTGAAGAGACAATTTCGCAAAACGAGTTCGCCGCGCGGTTGGGTGACTCCCTGTTTGAGCGCCGCGCTGATGACGAGATCGTATTGTGTCTAAACTACGACGGTCTCTACGGAATCAACAACGTCAACCGCTTCTTGCAGGCGAGCAACCCGAATCCCGCATTCGAGTGGGATGACGCCATTTATAAGGTGGGCGATCCGATCCTGTTCCACGACACCACCCGTTTCGGAAGCGTAATCTTTAACAATCTTAAAGGGAAGATCACCCGGGTTCAGAAGGAAGCGGGCCGCATCACCTTCGACGTTGACATCGACCGCGAAGTCACCGAAGCGGATGTGCACTACACCGACCTCCGCTGGCAGGGGGACTCGATCGTCCAGTTCGACGTCACCCAGCGAGGAAACACAGACGACGATGACGACGCATCTGTCACGCTCGTCCCATTTCAGATCGCATACGCGGTTTCGATTCACAAGGCACAGGGGCTGGAGTACGACTCGGTCAAGGTCGTCATTACGGACGCGAACGAAGAGAACATCTCACACGCCATTCTTTACACCGCGATCACCCGTGCTCGCGAGAAGCTCAAGTTGTACTGGTCTGCCGAGGCCCAGCAACGAATGCTTAGCCGCCTCGCCATCCGCGAAAACTCGAAGGATGAGGCCCTGCTGCGTTCCCGCAGAGGCGTTGCACCGGTCGCCAAGCGTCAGAAGCTGGCAAAGTCTCGCGAAAAGATCTGACGCACGTGGACGATTGGTGGATCCGCTTCAAGGCGTAGAGCATGTCTCCGCAACCTCTGGGAGAGACTCGTGCGCGAAGGTGCGTGCGGTCGAGCAGCCCCGGGCGGAGCAGACGGAGAGGGGTGTAGCGGGTGCCATCAGTCGTCGTCGAGGTCAAACAACTGACATAACGTACATTATCGGCGACGGCCGGAAGGGGGCGCCGGGTCCCTCGGGCGGGAGCTTGCGGCTTCGATTTTGCCTGCGTACTTACGTGCCACGGGCTGTGGCACATTTCGATGATCAGCCAATCCGGCGGCGATGGAGCGCATGTAAAGCGTGCTCGAGCGCGACAACATCGTCATCGTCGGGAACTCAGCGCGCAGGTCATCGGCGAAACGACCAACCACGTCGCTCTCACACTCGCGCTCGTCCTGCTGGCGGAGAATCTCTTGCCCAGTGGCCTGTGCAGGATGGCCAGTTGCCTGTTGGCCAAACGCTGCAACTTGTAGGTGCTCGGAGACGCTCTCCTATAATTGATATTATGTCAGCTAAGAACAGCTCGCCGTCGATGACGGCGGTCCATTCGTTGGCTGTACGGCCTGCAGGCGTCCTTCCTCGCTTCGGGGTACTGACCGTAGCGAGGAAGGCGCCGACCTCCGAGTCTGGGAGGAGCCGCTCCTGAGCACAAGTGCCGCTCGCGGACATGTCTACGAGTGGGACGGCGGTCAGTAGCTGATGCTCGGCGAGAGTAGCCCCCGGCGACGGCCGTGACGGCGAGTCCGCAGAAGGCGGCCGCGAGGACCGTGTGTCCCCCTGCAACGAGAACCGCCCGGCCGCGCCGGGGTGATACGCCGACCGCGCGTAGCCGGACGACGGCGAGTAAGAGAGCCGGCACCGCGCCGAGCACCGCGACACCCGTCAGAGCCTGCGCCGATCGGAGGATGAATGCGGAGGGAGGGACGCCGTCGGAGAGCAGTGCCGAGGCGACGACCGACCAGAGCGCGCCCGCGGCGAGTAGCGCGACAAGGCTCAGTAGGACAAGCGCCCCTGCGATCCTCTCGGACCGCGACCGCTGGATGCGGACACCGCAGCCGCGGCGCACTAGCGCGAGCACGGGCATCGCGAGGAGCGCGAGCAGCAGCACGACGACCGAGAGGCCGGCGATCCCGGGTAGAGCGGCCCGCAGCGCCGACATCGGCTGAAGGGCGAACGCGGGGTTCAACCCGATCGCCGTCACCGTCCCGTCCTGCTGATCGACGGCGATGCGGCGCTGCCCGTCGACCTCCTGCCAGACCCATGGCTCGACCTCGACGAGCTCGACCGGAGTCCCTGAGGTGTCTGTCAGCGCCGAGACGGTGACGGCGTTCCCACCCGCACGGGCGACCTCGACGGGCGAGAGGGCGGCGAAGAGGCGGAGGAACGTCGACTCGCTCCGGCGCGAGACCTGGTAGGTGCCCGCGATCGCGTCGGCGTGCTCCGCCGCGGTGGAGGTCGCGGTGGGAGCCGAGCCGCCGTCGGGGAAGTATCGGTCGACGAAGCCGCGCGACAGCGCGTCGCGGATCGCGACGGTCGAGTCCGGGCGGAGCCCCGTGCTGTTCAGCGAGACGAAAATCCCGGCGCCGTCCTCCGGAAGCAGGTCGAGCTGTGCGTGGAACGCCGTAAGGTCGCCGCCGTGGCCGAGCACGCGGTGGCCGTTACGGTCCTGCTCGAACCAGCCGAGCGCCATCCGCGGTCCTGCGACCAGACCACCGAGGGACTCGTCGAGCGCGGGCTCCTGCATCCGCTCCAGGGTGTCCGGGCCCAGCAGCGGCGAGTCGTCGGCGAGCTGCGCGAGGAGGAACGCGCTCATGTCGGCGGCGGTCGCCGAGATCGCTCCGGCCGGCGCCGGAGCGACGATCTCGAAGGGGACCTCCTCGGAGGACTGCGCGGAGCGGTAGCCACCGGCGATCGCGGCGTCGGCAGGCAGCGGCTGCCGGAGCGTCGCGGTCGTCATGCCCGCCGGTCCGAACACCTCGCTGGAGACGACGTCCTCGAACGTCCGCCCGGTGATCCGCTCGACGACGTAGGCCGCGAGCCCGTTCGAGTAGTTGGAGTACGAGGGCACCGTGCCCGGCTCGAAAATCTGCTCGGGCGGGTCGACCGCGACGGAGTCGCGTAGCGGGTCGCGTCGCCACCCGGACCCGCGATGACTCCCGCGATACGGTCTTCGAATCCCGCCGTGTGGCTGAGAAGGTGGCGCATGGTGATCGGCCGCTCGAACGCGACCGGGAGGCGGAAGTCTAGGTGGTCCTGCACGGGATCGTCGAGATCGAGCCGCCCGTCCTCGACGAGCTGCATCGCGACCGTCGCGGTCATGAGCTTCGAGATCGAGCCGATGCGGAAGAGCGTCCTCTTCGGATCGACCGGCACGGGCTCGCCACCGCTCGCGCCGGTGTCCGCCCAGCCGAAGCCCCGCTCGGTGACGACCGCGCCACCTCCGACGATCGAGACGACTGCTCCGGCGATCCCCTCGCGCTCGAGCGCCGCCGGGAGTAGTCCGTCGAGCCAGGCGTCGGCGTCGGCCGTGGTCAGCGCGGGCGGTGCTACCGGCGCGGCCGCTGCTGGAGCAACAGGCGTACTGATAGCAGCACTTGCGGCGAAGAAAAGTCCGGCCACGAGGGCGAAAGCCGTCCGGCGGATCGAGGAGAGCGGGCGGTGCACGGCGGATCCTTCGGAAGTCGATCGCGGAGCATACGCGCCGCTGGGTGGGGAGGCAGGTCACCCCGCCTCCGGCCTTGCGACTCTAGCGACAGCGGAAATGTTCCTACTCCTGCGCTGGCTCGACGTCGCTCAGCGCGGCCTTGGGACAGGACTCGTGCCGGGATTCTCGCCCTGGTCACCCTCGACCGAGATCTCGCCGAATGGCTGACCAACGATAGCCGCCTAGCCACATCGCTCGCAGACAAACCCCCTAACGCAACCTAGAGATTCTAGCCAACACTTGAGATTATGTCAGTGCTTGGCGCGGTCTACGAACAGTGCTCTCCGTTAGCCCCTCAACCGACTCTTCTCTAGTCACGTGAGCGGTGTGCGGTGGGTCCGGCACTTGACCCAGCGAGCAGCTGATGAAGGAACGCATCGAGGTGGCTTCCGATGTGGGTGAAGTCCCCGTCGTCGAGAGCCTGAAGCTGGAGCCCCTCCCACAGGCCGATGAACCGGATCGCGCCTCGGCGCGGAGAAATGAGTGCGCGGTCCGGTGCTCCGTTTTTTTGCACCACGTCGATGAGGTGCGAGAAGTAGTCGATCGTCCGCCGATACCGGCGAGCGAGGTAGTCATGGGCGGGATGCTCGATCGCCGCCGCTTCTGAGGCGACCCGTGCGTGCAGCTCGATGAGCCCTGGCTCATTGTGGGCGTCGAGCCGCGCGTCATCGCCGACGCTCGCTAGTTCCGCGGCGGGGTCTGCGTCGGCGCGGCCTCGTTCGGCGAGCATCTCGTCGCGCCGTCGGAGGACGGCAGTTAGGAGTTGCTCCTTCGATTCGAAGTGGTACAGCAAGCTCGATTGGCTGACCCCGGCACTCTCCGCAATCTCCCGCAGGCTGGTGCTGTGGTAGCCGGACCGAGCGAATCGGGTCGTCGCGTCGGAGAGGATCTGTCTGCGGCGTTCCTTGCCCTTGGCGTACCCTCCCTCCTCTCGATCGACGATGTCGGCCAGCGTGATGACCGGCCGGCCCTCCTCCTCCGCTTCGAGCCCCCGGCCTAGGTGACCTGCATCCGCCCTGTCCAGCTGGTCGGCTGCGTCTATTTCGCCGGGGAGGTACTGGGCCAGCAGTCGCAGCCCCGTCCACATGACGAGCTCTTCGTCGAGCGATTGCCGGGGAGCCATCCGATCCGGACGCTCCAGACGTTCTCGGATGTCGAGGAAGCGCCGGTCCAGGCGCGCACGCGCATCCTCGAGACCGTCAGCGGTTGCCAGCATCGAGGCGAGAAGGTCGAAGGATGTCACCCCTGCTGTGACCCGAGCAACCGCCGAAAGGGTCAGCTCGCCAGGGTTTACCGCGTCCAGGGCAAAGCCCACCTCGTCATCGAGTTGTGCGATCACAGCATCCACAAGTGGAGCTTTCGACGCGAAGTGACGCAGCAGCCCCGGGTGGCTGATCCCAGCGGCCGCAGCAACATCACGAAGCGACACCGGCACCACGCCACGTCTGGCGAACACTCCCTGTGCAGCGTCGATGACGTTCTGTCGCGTGCGCTGCGCGCTCGCGACTCTCCCTCCACTCGCGACTGCCACCGAGCAATCGTCTCATCACCCCAGATACCAGTTAATCAGAATTCAGTTACCACAAGATCAGATTTACTCTAGGCTCTCACCACCAACCGCTGGATCCTCTGAAAGAGAGCCTCATGACAGAGACGTCGCCGGCCAACGCCGAGACCCCCACCCCGCCTTCGTCCGTGCAGGACGCGGGTGACTCCCCTGCCGCAGTACGAACGGGGTACTACCCCGCACTCGGGTTCGCCACCTTCGGGCTGTACCTCGCGCTGCTGACACCGGTCTTCGTCTCGATGGCCTTCAAGCTGCAGCACATCACCGCCACCCCGGAGGACGCCGTCGCCGGCCTCGGCCTCGTGACCGGCGTCGGCTCCCTGTTCGCACTGGTCGCTAATCCGCTCGTAGGCCGGCTGTCCGACAGGACGACCTCACGCTGGGGCCGACGACGCCCGTGGATCATCGGCGGCGCGCTCGTCGGCGTGCTCTCCTGCCTCCTCATCGGCATCGCCGACGAGGTCTGGGTCGTGCTCGTCGGCTGGTGCCTGACGCAAGCCGCGATCAATGGCGCTCTCGCCGCCACGAACGCAACAGTTCCCGACCAGGTCGCGCCGACTCGACGCGGGTTGGCGTCGGGGATCATCGGCGTGATGACATCCGTCGCGATCCTGGGAGGCAGCTTCCTGGTCAACTACATCGCCGGCGACGTCGGTCGGTTCCTCGCACCGGCGCTGGTCGGGCTCGTCTCTGCGGCCGTCTTCGTTGTAGTCCTCGACGACCGCAAGATCGAAGCGCCGCCGCGCGAACGCTACGGGCTCAGGGAATTCCTCGGGTCCTTCGTGTTCAACCCGGTGCGGCACCGCGACTTCGCCCTCGCCTGGCTGACGACCTTCCTCGTGATGTTCGGGTACGCGGGCGTGGCGACCTTCCTACCGCTGTATCTCAGCGAACGGTTCTCGCTACAGGAGAGCGACGCCATCGGCATCGTCCTGCTCTGCAATCTCGCCTCCACAATCGCCACAGCGATCTCCGGCGCACTCGCCGGCGTCGCCTCTGACAAGACCGGGCGCCGACGAGTGTTCGTCGCGGTCGCGGGCGTGATCATGGCGGTCGGGCTCGTCCTGATGGCCGTGGCGACCTCCGTCCCGATCGTCATCGCGGGACAGGGCCTCATCGGTCTCGGCGCCGGCGCGTTCCTCGCCGTCTCCCTCGCCCTGGCGACTCAGGTGCTCCCCAACCCGGCAGACACGGCGAAAGATCTCGGCGTCCTCAACATCGCCAACGCTCTCCCCCAGTCGATCGCTCCCGCGATCGCCCCGTTCATCATCGCTATCGGTGCGACGACCGCCCTCGGCGGGTACACGGTGTTCTACCTCTTCGGCGCCGTCGTCGTCCTGGCCGGCGCGTTCGTGGTCTACCTCATCAAGGGCGTGCGATGACCCCCCTCACCTCGAACACCACATCTGACGCACGACTCGACTCGAGCATCGACTTCCGCTACCGCGACCCTGAACTGCCGATCGCCGAGCGGGTCGACATCCTCCTCTCGCAGATGACGCTCGAGGAGAAGGCAGGTCTGTTCTTCCACGACATGATCAGCATGGGCGACCACGGCCAGCTCTCCGACGGTGACGCCGAGTTCCACCTGCCCTCCAACTCCACGTTCGTGCTCGATCACCGGATGTCGCACTTCAACCTTCTGACCGGTGGCGACCCTCGAGACATGGCCGCCTGGCACAACCGCATCCAGGAGCTCGCGGCCTCCACCCGTCTGGGTATCCCCGTCACGATCTCGAGCGACCCCCGCAACTCCTACAGCGACAACCCGCTCGCAGGCCTGCTGGCAGGGAGCTTCTCCGTCTGGCCCGAAGCGCTCGGCCTCGCCGCCACTCGCGACGAGGAACTCGTCCGACAATTCGGCGACATCGTCCGGCAGGAGTACACCGCGGTCGGCATCCGCGTCGCCCTTCACCCGCAGGTAGACCTGGCGACAGAGCCCCGATGGGCGCGACAGCTGGACACCTTCGGGGAGGACGTGGAGCTGACCTCTCGCCTCGGCGCCGCCTACATCACAGGTCTCCAGGGCGACCGGCTCGGCACGGGCTCCGTCTCGGCCATGATCAAGCACTTCCCGGGAGGTGGCCCGCAGCGCGACGGCGAAGACCCCCACTTCGGCTACGGCCGCGAGCAGGTCTACCCCGGCGGGCAGTTCGAGCTGCACCTCAAGCCGTTCGAAGCCGCCTTCGCCGCGGGAGTCGGCCAGGTAATGCCCTACTACGGCATGCCCATCGGCACCGACCACGAAGAAGTCGGGTTCGGATTCAACAAATCCGTCATCACCGGGCTCCTGCGCGAGCGGTACGGCTTCGAGGGCATCGTCTGCACCGACTGGGGACTCCTCACCGACTCCGAGGTCGCCGGCGAACCGTTCCCGGCCCGCGCCTGGGGCGTGGAGCACCTCGACCAGCGAGGGCGCATGCTCAAAGCGCTGGAAGCCGGGGTCGACCAATTCGGTGGGGAGAAGTGCCCCGAGGTCTTGGTCGAACTCGTCAGCAGCGGCGCAGTGACGCCGGAACGACTCGATCAATCGGCCCGACGCCTGCTCACCGAGAAGTTCGTGCTCGGGCTCTTCGACCAGCCCTACGTCGACGTCGAGGCGGCTGGACGCATCGTCGGCTCACCGGACTTCGTCGCCGCAGGCGAGGCCGCTCAACGCGCGTCGCTGACGCTGCTCACGAACGAGAGCCGGAACGGAGCACCCACCCTCCCCGCGCGGCCCGGATGCAAGATCTGGATCGAGGGTATCCCCGCTGACATCGCCTCGCTGTACGGCGATGTCGTCGACTCCCCTGAGGAGGCGGACCTCGCGATCATGAGGATCACCGCCCCCTTCGAGCAACGGCCCACGGTCTTCGAGAACTACTTCCACGCCGGCTCCCTCGACTTCTCGGCACAGACCGTTGTCCACCTGCGACAGATCACGTCCGCGGTCCCGACGGTGATCGACATCTTCCTGGACCGCCCAGCGATCCTCACTCCGATCGTGGACGACACGGCGGCGATCCTCTGCAACTGGGGCGCCGACCCGCGGGCACTGCTCGACGTGGTCTTCGGCCACGCGTCGCCGAGGGGGCGACTGCCATTCGACCTCCCGTCGAGCATGGAAGCCGTCAAGTCCAGCCGCCCCGATGTTCCTTTCGACACCGAGTTCCCCCTCTTCCGCTTCGGCCACGGACTGACCTTCGACACCACCCCTGCCTGACCCGTCCCACCCTCTGCTCACGAAAGGAACACCATGCTCACACTGGAGAACGCCACCGCGAGGTTCACCGAACGATTCGCCGAATCAGCACGCGCCACCGCGCACGGCAAGACCGTCATCCCCGGTGGCTACAGCCGCACGTCCTTCAACTTCGGCCCCCACGCCGTGTTCGTCAGCAGCGGGAACGGTGCCTACATCGACACGATCGACGGACACCGACTCCTCGACTTCAACAACAACTTCACCGTCAACATCCTCGGCCACGGGCATCCCGCCATCTCGGATGCCCTGATCGCCGCGATCCCCCACGGCGCCTCCTTCGGCAACCCCGTCGCCGAGGAAGCAGAACTCGCGGAACTCCTGATCGACCGGATCGCCTCCGTCGAGAAGGTGCAGTTCTCCTGCTCGGCATCCGAATCGGTGATGACCGCAGCCCGCATCGCCCGCGCCTACACCGGCCGGAGCAAGATCGCGAAGTTCGAAGGCGGCTACCACGGATTCACCGACCCGGTGAGCGTGTCCGTCCACACCCACGAGGCCACGGAGTACGGGCCCGACCACGACCCCCGACCGGTCGGGGACGACGCCGGCGTTCCTCAGCAGACCGTCGACCTCGTCGTCGTCCTGACTCAGAACGACCTTGCCGGAACGGAACGGATCCTCCGCGAGAACGCCGACGATCTCGCCTGCGTCTTCGTCGAACTCGAATCCGGTGCCGGCGGACACGTCATGCTCACCGACGAATTCGCGCAGATGCTCCGCCGGGTCACCGCCGAACTCGGCATCGTCCTGGTGATCGACGAGACCGCCAACCTCCGAGCGGCCTACAACGGCCTGCAGAGCGTCTACGGGATCGACGCCGACCTCACCGTCATGGGGAAGATCATCGGCGGCGGACTGCCTCTGGGAGCGGTCGGCGGGCGAGCGGAGATCATGAGCGTGCTCGAGACCGGGGCCGTCGCGATCTCGGGCACCCATCACGGACACCGGCTCGCTCTCATCGCAGGCCTCGCCTGCATGCGCGCTCTGGATGTCGCCGCCTATAAGCGGCTCAACACCATGGCCGCCCGCATCCTCACCGAACTGAGCGCCTGGTCGGCAGCCCGGAACAGCCCGTTCACGATCTTCGGTCGCGGGTTCTCCTCCCTGGCCTACGCCTACTGCAAGGCGCCGGGGCAGACCGTCACCACCCACCGCGACTACTGGTACAAGGTCGACTCCGACAAGACGCAAGCCTTCTCGCTCGAGCTCGCCAACCGCGGCTTCTTCCCCGTCGCCCGAGGTGAGCTGTCCCTCTCGCTCGCCATGACCGACGACGACATCACCGCGTTCATCGAGACGGTGAAGGACATCATCGTCGATCTCGAAAGCTGACGCGCGCGGCCTATGGGACCGATGCGGTCGTCCCGTCCTCGCCGGGCGAGGTGCAGCGGCCGGATTGCCCGTCCTGCTCAGCGGACGACGCTCGAGATCGAGTATCCGCGTCGCGGTGGTGCGCGGGGTCCATCGCGAGACGCTGCGATGGACCCCGCTTCTTCGTTCCATCGCAGAAGTGAACGGTTGATATCCGTGATTCTGTCAATTTGAGCGGCATCACTTTCAACCGGCCGTGCCGCCTCACCAGTCACGGACCCTGCGTGCCGAAGCGGCGCCGGTACCCGGAGGGCGTGCTGCCGAACGCCTGGGCGAAGTTCTGACGCAGGGTGACCGGGTTCCCGAAGCCGCAGTCCGCGGCGATCCGGTCGATCGGCAGATCGGTCGTCTCGAGCATCCGGCGCGCCTCGTCCAAGCGCCGCGAGCGCACCCACGCGGCCGGAGTGGTCCCGGTCGCCGCGCGGAACGCCCGCACGAAGGAGCGCCGGCTCATCAGCGCCGCCGCCGCCAGCCGGTCCACGCCCAGCTCCTCCTCGAGGTGCGCCAGGGCCCACGCGGAGGCGCGCGCGATGCGGTCGTCCGCGGGCTCGGCGGGGAGGGGCCGCTCGATGTACTGCGCCTGCCCGCCCTCGCGGTGCGGCGCGACGACGAGGCTGCGCGCGACCCGGTTCGCCGCCTCCGCGCCCAGCGCGCCGCGGACCACGTGCAGGCAGGCGTCCAAGCCGGACGCGGTGCCCGCGGAGGTCAGGACGTCGCCCAGATCCAGGTACAGGGCAGTGGCGTCAACCGCGATCGACGGATGGCGCGCCGCCATCCCCGCCGCCGCCTGCCAGTGCGTCACCGCCGCACGGCCGTCGAGCAGACCGACGTCGGCCAGGACGAGCGCGCCGAGGCAGAGGCCCGCGATCCGCGCGCCGCGGCCGTGCGCCTCCAGGAGCACGCGGGTGAGGTCCGCGCCGGGCGCGCGTCCGTCGTCGATCCAGGAGGGGATCACCACGAGATCGGCGGTTCCGGCCGCCTCCGGACCCTCGACACCGTCGATCCGGTAGCCCTCGGCCGTGCGGATCGAGCCGGGCCGGTCGGCGAAGAGCACCGTCTCCCAGTCCGCGATCCCGAGTCGCCGGACCTCGTCAAAGACCATCTGCGGCACCGAGAGGTGGAACATCGTGACGCCGTCGACGGCGTGAATCGCGATCCGCACAGGCACCTCCTCCGTTTGGCCCGGATCCATCGTAGGGGTGCCGGTGTGCCACTGGTCCCGCCGAGCACCCACCGTCAGGATCGGAGCACCACCCCACACACCCAGGAGACGACACCATGACCGCACCCCGACGCGCCCTGATCCTCGTCGACGTCCAGCAGGAGTACTTCGCCGGACCGCTCGAGATCCGCTTCCCCCCGCACGCCTCCTCCCTCCCCCGGATCGCCGCCGCAATCGACGCCGCGACCGCCGCCGGCCTCCCGATCGCCGCCTTCCGGCACAGCGCGGGAGAGGGCGCCCCCGTCTTCGCCCCCGGCACAGAGGGCTTCGAACTGCACCCCGAGATCGAGCGCCGCCGCACGGACGACTGGACGTCGATCACCAAGCGCTTCGGCACGGTCTTCGCCGGCACCGACCTGCTGCCCTGGCTGCGCGAGCACGACGTCGACACCATCACCCTGGTCGGCTACATGACCAACAACTGCATCCTCGCCTCGGCCGCCGAGGCCGAGACCCACGGACTCGCCGCCGAGGTCCTGTCGGACGCGACCGGCGCCATCGCGATCTCGAACGCAGCCGGCTCCGTCGACGCCGAAACCGTGCACACCACGCTGCTCGCCCTGCTGAACTCGAACTTCGCGGCCGTCGCCACCACCGACGCCTGGACCGACGCCGTCGCGGCGGGCACCGCCCTGCCGAAGAGTGATCTGGGGTCGTCGGCCGTCGCGGGCGCCGCGCTCGGCTCCTAGCCGAACCGCACGCAGTCCGAAGCGGAAGCGACCAGATCCATCGAGTGTGTCGTCGATCCCGAGATATCCTTCGAGGCGATGACCCTCTCCGCGCCCTCGACCCGCGGCATGGTGATCGCCTTCTCGGCGGCCAGGCGTTGAGCCTCCTCGATCG
This sequence comes from Rathayibacter sp. AC451, assembly GCF_979253095.1. Classification (NCBI taxonomy): domain Bacteria; kingdom Bacillati; phylum Actinomycetota; class Actinomycetes; order Micrococcales; family Microbacteriaceae; genus Rathayibacter; species Rathayibacter sp. AC451. Next base: position 93,985 of record NZ_CEEDBD010000002.1, read on the forward strand.
CCACGGTGCGCTCGTCGCCGGCAGCGGATCTCCTCGGTCGCGTCGATCCTGTCGTCAAAGCGATCGGAGAGCAGCGCGAGCACCTGCGCCTCGACCCGCTGGAGGCCGTCGTCGAAGGTCATCGCGCGGCGCGCGAGGACAGTCCGCATGTCGTCGACGGCCGGGGCGAACACTGAGAAGTCGACCTCGGTGAGCGTCTCGTCGTCGACGATCCAGATCACCGCGACGAGCTCGTGAGCCATGCGGACGGAGCGATATAGCGGCGGCGCAGCCCCGACTCCGGCGCCGCGTCGGTCAAGAACGCCATGGTGGAGCGCCCCGCCGGGCCGCGCCAACTCGGCGCGCTCCGGCGAGACCGACCAGCGACTCGACTCGGTCCTGGTCCTCGACGCCGAAGTGCGCGCTGTGTGCCGGTAAGCGTCGGCGCCGGCCGCCGCAGGGTCCGCCCCCCCCGATAGCGTGACGGACCTCGACGGGCGCTCCGTCGCGCGCCGGCTCCGCCTGAGCCTGCAGCGCCATCTGCTCCGTGCTACCCCGAAGCCTGAGGTCGAGCTCACTCCGGTCCATTGCAGAGCTCTTCTCCGTGGGTCCGTTTCCCGAGACTCGGCGGATACGGCGGGATGGGCTGAGCTTCTCGACGAATTCTTGACGAGCGCGATCACGACCTGAGGCCGGCGGACACCCGGTGGCCACGCGAATCACCTCTCGATGTCCGCCGAGGAGACAGCGAGCAGGTGAGAGACGAGCCGACGGTCAGCTTTGCGCTGCCTGATCGCCTGAGACCAGACCCTCACAGCGGCAGCTGCTGGCCGCAGGCCGTTCTGCGCCGGCGGCCGGGCACCATTTCGGTTCGTCTGCTGGTCCTCGCTCGTGCAGCAGTCATGAGGCGCGTCGCGGAGCTCCGCGTGCTGGTCAGCCGAGAACGACTCCGATCCGGTGCGCTCCGAGCCAGAGCGCGTCTTTCGGCAGGACGTTCGGGCCGCAGGCGCGCGAGCGAGGCCGTGCTGGGCGGCGTCGAGGAAGAGGTGCAGGCTGTCGGATCACCCGAGGGCTTCCCATAGATTGAGAATCGATGCAGCTCACACAATCTCCTCGGGCAGCCGCTCAAGCTGCAAGGGCCGCATCTTGGAGGGGGACTGGATGATGCCCACAAGCAAAGACGTCGCCGCGCTTGCCGGAGTGTCGCAGAGCACCGTGTCGTACGTCATGAGTGGTAAGCGAACGATCTCGGAGAAGACGCGGGCCCGCGTGCAGGCGGCGATCGACGAGCTCACCTACCACCCGAATGCTGGAGCCCGGGCTCTCGCCGGCAGCCGAACGAACGTCATCGGGCTCGTGGTGTCCTTCTCCGATACGACGGACATGGCTGGTGTGCTGCCGTTCATTGAGACGATCACCGGAGTCGCTCGGCAGCACGACTACGACGTCATCCTGGTCACGGCGGATGAGGGCCCACGCGGGCTGGCCCGACTGGCGGGGCGGCGTATCTGCGACGCGATCATCCTCATGGACATCAGGGCAGAGGACGAACGTGTTGAGTCTGCTGCAGCGTTGCCTATTCCGGTTGTCATGATCGGGATCCCGAACGAAGCGCATGGGTTGGCCGCTGTCGACATGGACGCGATTTGCGCAGGCCGTCTCGCCGTCGAGGAGCTCGTCTCCACCGGGCACGAACAGATCGTGGTGATCGGGGAGCCACCGGAAGTGGCCCACGCAGGTCTTCGCTTCATCAACGACTTCGAACGAGGAGCGAGCGAGGCCGCGCATCATGCCGGCATCGCGTTGCGGATCGTGCGACCGCCGGTCGCAGGGTGGCGAGGTATCGAGACGATCGGAGACGACGTTCTCAGCGCTCACGAAGCGCGGCTTGGCCTGATCGCCCGAACACCGCAGGTCATCGGGTGGCTGATACAGCTGACCATGTTGCGCGGCCTCAGCTTCGGGACCGATCTTTCCCTCGTGGGACTGTGTACAGACGCGGCCGCGGAGTCGTTCAGCACCGACGTCACCAACGTGTCCCCCGAACCCCGCGATGTCTCACGTCTTGCCCTGAAGATGCTTTTCGCACAGCTCGAGGGCCCCCCTACTCCCGCGATGGTCCAGCTCGTAATGCCTCGCCTGACGCGCCGCGCTACGACGACCCTGTTCTAGCCGCACGCGCTCCGTAGCGGAACGTGGCGCTCGTCATGGGCTTGTGCTAACTTTCGATGCGTATCGAGTCGATACGTATCGACAGTGCATCGCTCTCGCGCGTTGCACCCTCCGGAAGGTTCAACAATGGCTCAAAGAAGAGCGATGTGGCTGCGTCTGGGCGCGCTCACCGCAGCCTCAGTCTCGGTGACGCTCGCGATCACGTCGTGCAGTGCCGGTGGCCCCAGCAGTACCGAGGCATCCGGAACAATCACCGTCGAACGCCCCGATGGGTCCCCCCATGACTCGGAGGTCTACGACCAGGTCTTCACCTCCTGCGAAGCGTCGACGGGTGTCACGATCACTCAGCAGGTCGTTCCCTACGACGGCTACATCGCGAAGGTCTTGCAGCAGGCGTCGTCCAAGACGATGCCGGACGTGCTGATGCTCGATAACGGCGACCTCGCTCAGATCGCCGACTCCGGAGCGCTCGCGCCCCTCAGCGACTTCGACATCACTGCCGACGGGTATGCGCCGGGGGTCGTCGAAGCGTCCAGCTACGACGGCGAGCTGTACGGCATCCAGCCCGTCGCGAACACGATCGCGCTCTTCTACAACAAGGACCTCCTCGACGACGCCGGCCTCACGGCACCAACGACCTGGGACGAGCTGAAGACCACCGCTGCCGCGCTCACACAGGGCGACACCTACGGCATGGCATTCTCCGCCGCAGCCACGGAAGAAGGAACCTTCCAGTTCCTGCCCTTCATGTGGTCCAACGGCGGCGACGAGTCCGATGTCGCAACCCAGAGCACAGCCGATGCGCTACAGCTCTGGACCGATCTGGTGAACAGCGGATCCGCATCAAAGTCGGTGCTGAACTGGTCCCAGTCGGACGCCAACGATCAGTTCATCGCGGGCAAGGCAGCGATGATGATCAACGGGCCGTGGCAGTTCCCCCTCCTGGACGAGGCAGGAATCAGCTACGAGGTCGCCCCGATCCCCGTCCCGACCGCTGGCGCCGCAGTCGAATCCCCTCTGGGAGGTGAGACGTGGACTGTGCCGCAGACCGGGAACGGCGCTCAGATGGCCGACGCGGCGAAGGTCGTCGAATGCATCGGCTCGGATGAGAACCAGGAGTACCTGGCGACAGAACGCGACACCGTGCCGACCAAGCTCAGCGTCGCGGCGCAGTTCGCAGTGGACCAGCCGAAGATGCAGGGGTTCGCCGATCAGGTTCCCGGACTGCGCTCGCGCACCGCGGAGCTCGGCGCCGAGTACCCCGCAGCTTCTCAGAAGATCTACACCGCGATCCAGATCGCATTGACAGGCGGTGCCGCCCCGCTCGAGGCACTGCAGCAGGCGGACAAGGGCTGACCGCGATCGGGCGGCACGCTCATGCGTGCCGCCCGATCCGCTTCTCTTCTTCTCCACTGCGACCCGAATGAGATCCCATGACGACCCTCACCTCCTCTGCAGCGACCCGGATCGCTGACCGGCGACGAGTGCTCGGTTCCGGCCGCGGCCGCGAACGCCTCGTCCAGATCGCCTTCCTCGTTCCCGCGGGCGCGTACCTGATCCTTTTCTTCGGCTACCCGGTCGTGCAGAACGTGATCATGGGCTTCCAGGACTACTCCGCGAAGACGTTCTACACCGGAGTCGCACCCTGGGTCGGCTTCGACAACTACGCCGCCGTCATCCAGTCGTCCATCTTCGGCCGGACCGTGGTGAACACCGCCGTGTTCACGGTCGTCTCCATCGCCGGGCAGTTCGTGATCGGCATGGCGATCGCCGTGTTCTTCCGCCGCAGATTCCCCCTCAGTGGGCTGCTGCGGTCGCTGCTGCTGCTGCCGTGGTTGATTCCGCTGATCGTGTCCAGCGCGATCTGGAAGTGGATCCTCGACCAGGATTCCGGCGCACTCAATCAGGCTCTCAGCACCCTCTTCTTCACCGACGCGCATCCGGGCTGGCTGACCGACACCACCCTCGCCCTCGTCGCAGTGATCGGAGTGAACATCTGGATCGGGATCCCGTTCAACGTCACGATCCTCTACAGCGGTCTGCAGGACATCCCGGAGGAGCTGTACGAAGCGGCGGCGCTCGACGGCGCGACCGGCTGGAAGGCATTCCGCAACGTGACGTGGCCGCTGCTGCGACCTGTCGTCACCGTCGTGCTCGTTCTCGGCGTCGTCTACACCCTGAAGGCGCTCGACATCATCCTCGGCCTCACCAAGGGCGGGCCCGCCAACTCGACTCAGACCCTCGCCACCCAGGCGTATCAGGAGTCGTTCCAACAGTTCGCATTCGGCCAAGGCGCCGCCATCGGCAACATCCTGATCGTGATCTCCCTGATCTTCGCGGTCATCTATCTGCGCGCCAACCGGCGTGCGATCGACGAATGAGGCAGTGATGACCCAGACCCTGACCCCTGCTGCCGCGCCCGTCAGCACGCTGCAACCCCGACGCACCCGCCCCCGGCGCGCACGCACCGGATGGTCATCCACCATCGCCGGAGTAGCGATCCTGTCCGTGATGCTGTTCCCCATCTACTGGATGGTGAACGTCTCCCTGCAACCCGGTGGCCGCGCCGTCGGGTCGCCCTGGTTCCCCACGAACCCCGACCTCAGCGGCTACGTCAACGCCATCAGCGAGCAGGGCGGTCACCTGCTCACGAGCCTGATCATCGCGCTCGGCAGTGTGGTCTTCAGCCTGCTGATCGCCACCCCCGCTGCTTACGCGCTCGCTCAGTTCAAAATCCCCGGCCTCGGAGTGTTCCTCTTCGCGATCCTGATCAGCCAGATGGTGCCAGGCATCGTGCTCTCGAACGCCTTGTACACCGCGTACAACAACGTCGGCCTACTCAATTCGATCCCGGGCCTGATCCTCGCTGATTCCACCGCCGGAATCCCCTTCGGGATCCTGATCATGCGTGCCTTCATGGGCAGCATCCCCACATCGGTCATCGAAGCCGCCCGGGTCGACGGTGCAGGCCAGATCCGCACCTTCGTCTCGATCGTCCTGCCGATGAGCCGCAACGCTCTGATCACCGCGGCACTGTTCACCTTCCTCTTCACCTGGGGGGACTTCCTGTTCGCCCTCACCCTGACAACAACCGACGCCGTACGCCCAGTGACGCTCGGGCTCTATCAGTACATCGGCTCCTACGTCTCCGATTGGAGCTCCGTCATGGCGACCGCCGTACTCGCCTCCATCCCCGCGATCGTGCTGCTCATCGTCGCCCAGCGCTACGTCGCAGCCGGTGTCACCGGCGGAGCCGTCAAGTAATGCTCAGCCGTCACCGCCTCCGAGCCAGAAGGACAACACCGTGACCGACATCGTCACCGACCCGAACGAGCTCGTCATCGACGCGCGCTACGTTCTGCCCTCGACCGCCGACGTCGGCTCGACCGAGACTCGGGCCTTCGGCGCCGGCGAGGTGGACGTCGACATCACCACCGGAGCACCGCTGCAGTTCCGGGACCTCACCTCGCCCGAGCGGCTGTACCTGCTCGAGCAGAAAGACGTCTTCTGGCACTCGCTCGAACATCAGTGGGGATCCGGACACCTCATCACGAACCGAGGATCCGCTCGGTGGAACGTCCCGCTGGGAATCGAGGTGGACGAAACCGGATCGAGCTCTGACCACGCTCCCCTGGACGGCGTTCGTCTGACGGTGACCCGCTCTTTCGGGCCGATCATCACCGAGCACTTCCAGTTCCACAACGACGGACCGGACGAGCTTCGCATCACCGGCTTGGGGGTTCAGACGCCGTTCGCGGACCTCTACCAGGGCGCTCGAGCCTCTCTGGACCGCGCCGTTCACGCCCACCTCTTCACCGGCGGCAGTACAGCCTGGGCCCTCGCGCAGCCGATGTCAGGAACAGGCCGCTTGCTGGGTGTGATCCTGCGACAGGGTGAGCTGCGGAGCTACTCCGTCGAGTCCCGGAACAAGAACACCCTCTCCAACGCTCGCGGACACCTCGTTCTCCAAGCGACGGACTTCACCCGCAACCCCACCGCCTTCGGAGGCCAACCCGAGATCGTGCTCGCCCCGGGCGAGAGTTACGCGTTGTCATGGGACATCGCCTGGTTCCACAACATCGAACAGTTCATGGAAGCGGTCGCGGCCCCGGTGCACTTCGCCGCCTACTCCGCCGAAGTGGGCACGACGATCGCACTGCGCACCGACAGAGCGCCCGTCATCCCCGACGGTGTCTCCGCCTCCGTCACCGCTGTCGACGGAGGGTACGAGATCACTTCCAGTTCGCACGGCCCGATCGACATCGAGGTCGGCGGGATGCGCACCGAGATCGCGTTCCATCTACCGTTGGCCGACGTTGCTCGGCGCCGCATCGAGTACATCCTCGATCACCAGACCACGCCCGAGCGGCCAGGACTCCTCGCTCACGCCTTTGTTCCGGTCGACACTCGGAACAAGCTCACCCAGTCGACGAACGGCTGGTCCGACTGGTCCGACGGCTCCGAGCGGATCGGCATGCCGGTCCTGATCCAACTCGCCGCCATGGCTGGCTGGGTCCCCTACGACCATGAGGTTGCCTCTGCCCTGGACGGCTGGGCGCAGTTCGCGCAGGCACACCTGCTCGATGCGACGGCCGCTCCCCGACGGGGCTCTCAGTTCCAGCACTCCGGGCCGCGTCTGTACGACGCACCATGGCTGGCGCAGTTCTTCCACGACCGATACCACTTCCTCGGCGACCGCAGTGACCTGGATCTCGCGGCTCGCATCATCGAGCGCGCTTTCGAGCTCGGAGGAAGTCGCCACCTCTCCATCCAGTTCTCCGAGACCTGCACCGCGATCGCTCGCAGCCTCGACGACGCGAACCTCGGAGCGCGGGCACAAACTCTTCGAACCGCTCTGGTCGCCAGCGCGCGAGCGTTCATCGCGATGGGCGTCGACCTTCCAGGTCACGAGGTGAGCTACGAGCAGTCGATGGTCGCTCCGCTGATCAATCTGCTGATCGATGCCTTCACCATCACCGGTGAAACCGAGTTCCTCGCAGCCATCGAAGAGCGACTGCCGTGGCTGCTCGCATTCGGTGGCCCCCAACCCCACGTGCGGCTGAACGGCATCGGGATCCGGCACTGGGACGGCTACTGGTTCGGCTCGGACCAGCTGTGGGGAGACATCTTCCCGCACTACTGGAGCGCCTTGACGGCAACTGTCCTGCTTCGACTGCCGGCGCCCTTGCGCAGCGAGCGAACCGACGAACTCGCCGGCACGATCCTGCGGGCAAACATGCTCAACTACAACGCCGACGGCTCCGCAACATGCGCGTTCGTCATGCCCAGCTCCGTCGATGGACGCGCCGGAAACGCAGCAGATCCGCTCGCCAACGACCAGGACTGGCACCTCAGCATCTGGATGCGAGCTCTCGGCCTCGAACGGAACTGATCGACCCGCGGGAATTCCGCACGGAAAGCGCCGGCAATGGAGACTCCGAGACGACAGGTAGCCTGCTGCTCCTCCCGGACTGCGATGCTTCCCGAGCAAGGCTCCGTGCTAGCCCGGTCCGTTCGGTTCTTCACCCTGTACTTGGGATCGGCGCCGCTGAGGCCGGAGCGCTGTGACCCCGGTCAGAGTCACACCGACCAGCGTCAGAACTCCGGCGGCGGCGAAGACTCCGCGGTAGCCGAGAGCACTCGCTCCGGCGATCGCGATGAGGGGTCCAGCGGCGACGCCTCCGAGCTGCACGGTGTTCGTGAACAGGCTCGAGGCGATCCCGGGACGTTCGATGATCTGCTGGAAGAGATTTAAGCCGACCCCCTCGAGCGAGGCGAAGAACCACGCATTCAGTACCTGTGCGGCGATGAGCTCGACCGGACTCGAGACGAGGAAGGTCATGCAAGCGAAGTACACGACTCCTACGATGCAGCCCTGCACAACGAGCACCGTGCTCGAGAAGCGCTCGGTCAGACGTGCGACCAGCAGCAGAGCACCGATCTCGAGGGCGGCGGAGACGCCCAGCGCGACACCGGCCCACTCGATGCCGAGCCCGAGGGAGCGTGTCGTGAACAGGGTCATCGACGTGACGGCGGCATGGTTGCCTGCCTGGAGAAACACGAACGCCACGACCGTGACGACAACGGTGCTCCGAGTGGCGGACCCCGCTCCGGATCGCGTGTCCGTGCCACCAAGCCGCTGATCCCTCGCAGGTGAATCGGCGTACGTCACCCTGCTCCGGAGCATCAGGATGCCGATGGCGACGTTCAGTGAAGCTATCGCTGCGATCACACCGAGCTCGGCACGGGTACCGAAGGCGGAGATCACGAACGTGGCGAGGGGTGGCCGGCCACCCAGGCAAGCGAGAAGAGGGCGCGTGCTCGCACCACGTCCGCGGGCCGTCCGCCCGCCGCCCGCAGGTGCGCGAACAGCAAAGGGACACCGCCCGCTGCCGGACCGCCGAACAGCACGAGAGCAATCACAACCACCAGCAACGATGTCGAGAAGAACAGTACGAGCGCGAGCGCCAGCGCGGCAGCTCCGCTGATCACCACTCCCCCACGTACCCGCGTCGTCGGTCCGCGATGTTCGCGATGGTGAGCGATCCGACGACTCCACTGAGGTTGTACAGGGCAAGGACCCCTCCGACGGTAGGTGCGTCCGCGTCGAACAGGTCCACGAGAAGGAACGCGAGCGCCGGATTCAGGAAGGAGAACTGCAGTCCCCACAGAAGCATCGCCGCCGACGAGAGTCCGTTCTGTTTCATCCGATGACGCTCCGTCTTCCGGCGGGGATTCGAAGCGATTGCGGATGTTCCGCGCTCCGTTCGCCGAGCGACAATCAGTGTGCTGTCATGGCTTCATGCAGTTCAACCATGACAACATGATCGGAGTTCGGCTTGCTGAGGAGCTGGTGAACCTCGTTGAGGACGATCTCTGGGACCTCGGCTCCGTTCTCGTCGCCGTTGATCGTGCCCGTGTACGGCTGGACGGGCTTTCTCAACACCTCGACGTCCTCCGAGAGTGGACCGTTCGTCTGAAGGACGTGTTCGAGGCAGGTGACGTTCCCACCCGGTGTCATCTGATCAACGAGATGCTGACGATCAGCGTCAGTCAGGTTCAACTCGCCCTGCACGACGATCTCCCACCACACCTCCACTTCGTGTCGGAGGAGGAGGGCATCGTAGAGCAGATCCGTGCGCTCACCGTCGGAGGTCTGGCCGTTTTCGCCGTCGAATCGCACGCGGAGAGAATGGGCGTCTGCAATCGACCCACCTGCTCGCGCGTCTACATCGATACGAGCCGCGGCGGCCGTCGCGCCTACTGCTCCTCCCTCTGCGGCAATCACCACGCCGTGATACGACTTCGGGAGCGGAAGCAGACGAGCCCTACCCCTCCCCGCAGTCGGCCCCTTGAACGATCAGCGGAGTGAGCGCCGGAATGTCCCAGGCGCCTAGCATGCGCCCGGACGTCGCCGGTCCCCGAAGTCGATCCCGTGACGGTCTGCGACACTGAGCAGATGTCTACCTCCCGTCAGCTGCGCACCCTCCGGGGTCTCGCAGCGGCGGTGGTGGCCACCTTCACCGCTCTGTTCTCGCACGTCGTCGGCGGCGGGGACGCTCCCGGTCCTCTCGGCGTCCTCGCGCCGCTGGTGATGTCCGTGCTGATCTGCACGGCTTTCGCGGGCCGTCGGCTCTCGCTGCTGCGCGTGTCGCTCTCGGTCGGGGCGAGCCAGCTCCTCTTCCACTCGCTCTTCCAGCTCGGAGCGTCCGGACCGGCGAGCATCGGCGGGCACGCGCAGCACCTCGCCACCGTCGACGTCAGCGGAATCGCCACCGCTGCCGCGAGCCATGCGACCATGCAGCTCTCCCACGCCGTCGCCGCGGTCGTGACCATCGCCGTCCTGCATCGGGGCGAGACCCTGCTCCTCGCTATTGCCCAGACGACGGCGCACGCGGCCACACGGTTTGCGCCACTCGTCCTCCTCGCCGTGCCCGCTCCGGCGCCCGCGCCGGCCCGCGCGTTCGAGCTGCGCGACATCCTCCCGGTCGCCGCGGGCGCTTCTCCCGACACCTCGCCTCGACGCGGTCCGCCGGCTCCTCCCGCCTCCTGACCCCTGACGCGCGCCGGGCAGCGGACTCCCCGCACCGGTGCACGACCGCCGTGCCTTCAGCCCGCGTGATCGGGCCGTCCGAGCTCGTGCGGCCGGCGTCTTCGGAGAGAACTCCTGCGCGTCCTCCCTCGGGCGCCCTGGAGCCGATGAGCGGTGCCCTCGCGGACCGCTCTCGAAGGGAGCCACCCCTGTGGCGCACACATCGAGCACCGACGACTTTCCCGCACCCCATCCCGTCACCGTCACGATCCCACCGGTCGAGACGGTCCTCCTGCTGGCGGTCCCCGCCGCGGTCACGATCACTCTGCTGGCACTGACGATGACGCGAGCCGCCGAGCCGCCGCTGCTCATCGACCCCGGCGAACTCGTCAGGCAGGGCCTGCCCGCCTCCCGAGCCGTGCACGACATCGCCGCGACGCTCACCATCGGGCTGCTCACCGCGGCGGTCTTCCTCCTGCCCGGTCAGCGCATCGCTCCCGGAGTGGTCTCGTACTCGCAGGACCGGGCCCTGCGCTGGGCGCGCTGGGCGGCCGCCACCTGGGTCGCGTCGGCGATCGCGGTGCTGGTCTTCACTGCGGCGAACGCGATCGGGCAGCCGCTGGACAGTCCGGGGTTCCGGACGCAGTTCCTCTTCTACGCCACCGAGCTCGAACTCGGTCAGACGCTCGTCACTTCGATCGGCTGGGCGACGGCAGTGCTGCTGATCACGGTGCTGGCCCGGCGTCTCGCCTGGGTGGCCGCCGCGAACGCCCTGGCGGTTCTCGCGCTGCTCCCGCTCGCTCTGTCGGGGCACGCCTCCGGCTCCGACGAGCACGCGAACGCGGTCAACAGCGTCGCCGTGCACCTGGTCGGAGTGACCGCCTGGGCCGGTGGGCTCGTCGCGATTGTTCTGCTGCGCCGAGCGGTCGGAGCCGAGATCGGAGTGGTCGCGTCGCGCTACTCCGTCCTCGCGGGCTGGGCGTTCGGCGCCGTCGCGTTCTCGGGACTCGTCAACGCGTCGCTCCGCGTGGAGGGCCCGGCGGATCTCGCGACCCCGTATGGGCAGCTGCTGCTGGTGAAGGCCGCGGCGCTGCTCGCGCTCGGCGGCGCGGGCGCGTGGCACCGCCTCCGGGTGCTGCCCCGGCTGCGCGAGGACCCCTCCGACCGACGGGCCTTCACGAGCATCGCCGTGGGCGAGCTGGTCGTCATGGCGCTCACCATCGGCGTCTCGGTCGCACTGTCGAACAGCGCCCCACCCGTGCCCCAGGACCCCGTCGTCGGCGATGCCCGCCGCGGGCTGCTCGGATTCCCGTACCCGCCCGAAGCGACTCCGGGGCGGATGCTCACCCAGTGGCACATCGACGCCGTCTGGCTCGCGATCGCGGCCGTTGGCACGGTGCTCTACCTCGTCGGCGTCGATCGGCTCCGCCGACGCGGCGACGCGTGGCCTCTCGGACGAACGCTCGCCTGGGTTGCAGGCTGCGCGGTGCTCGCGTGGACGACGAGCGGCGGTCCCGGCGTCTACGGGCAGGTGCACTTCAGCACCCACATGATCCAGCACATGCTGCTGATGATGGTCGTCCCGCCGCTGCTCGTCCTCGGCGGTCCGGTGCTCCTGGCGCTGCGCGTCCTGCCCGTGCGGGGCGACGGCGGCAGAGGGTTGCGGGAGTGGGTCCTCGCGCTGGTGCACTCCCGCTATCTGTGCGTCCTCTCCTCCGCCCCGGTCGCCGCTGTGCTGTTCGCGGGGAGCCTCGTGGCCTTCTACTACACGGGCTGGTTCGAGTGGGCGATGTTCTTCCACCAGGGCCATGTGCTCATGACCGTGCACTTCCTGGCCACCGGCTACCTTTTCTTCTGGGTCCTGATCGGAGTCGACCCCGGGCCCGCGCGGCCGGGCCACGTCCTCCGGCTCCTGGTGATGCTCGCGACGCTCGCCTTCCACGCCTTCTTCGGCCTGGCGATCATGTCCCAGACCACGGTCCTCGGCGAGGACTGGTGGACGGCGATGGACTACACCGACACCACCGCCCTCCTCGCCGACCAGGGCGTCGGCGGAGGCATCGCCTGGAGCGCCGGCGAGCTGCCGATGGTGCTCATCGCTCTGGTGGTCCTCACCCAGTGGATGCGCTCCGATGAGCGCGCCGCTCGCCGCTACGACCGCCGCGCCGACCGGGACGGCGAAGCCGAGCTCTCGCAGTACAACGACCGACTCGGCGTCCTGGAGGCGCGCAGCACGGGCTCGCAGCGGCCGAGCGTGCCGGCACCCCCCGCCGGACCGCCCAGCGCACTGTCCCCGACGGACCCGGAGTCCGCGCCATGAGACTGCGCGCTCCGTCCTCCCCCTCATCAGCACGCCCCACCAGCAGAGAGGCTCTCTCATGAGCACCCGTACGAAGATCGTCCTCGCCGCCTCCTCGGCCCTTCTCGCCGTCGTCGCACTCGTCGTCGCACTCGCAGTCCTGCGCCCGTTCTCGCCGTCGAGCGAGGCACCGACGACCGCCCTCGCCCCGAACAGCCACGTCCTGGACGACGCCGGGAACGGAGCGGTCACACTCGTCGAGTTCCTCGACTTCGAGTGCCCGTCCTGCGCGGCTCTGCATCCCGGCATCGAGGAGCTCCGGGAGGACTACGCGGGTCGCGTCACGTTCGCCGTGCGCTACTTCCCGCTCCCGTCGCACGCGAGCGGCGAGGCCTCCGCGGTCGCCGTCGAGGCGGCCGCACGCCAGCACCGGTTCGAGGACCTCTACCAGCGGATGTTCGACACCCACCCCGAGTGGGCCGGCAGCAGCGAACCGCAGGCCGCGCTCTTCCGCGAGCTCGCCCGAGAGATCGACCTCGACATGGAGCAGTACGACGCCGACGTGGCCGACCCGTCGACCCTCCAGCGGGTCCGCTACGACTTCGACGCCGGTCGAGAACTCGGCGTACGGGGCACGCCGTCGATCCTCGTCGACGGCGAGCTGCTCGAAGTCCAGCGCGTGGAGGACATCCGCGACGCACTCGATGCGGCGTTGCGCCGCTGATACCGGGCGCATCGGAGGGAGGCCTGCTCGCTGAGAGCGGCCTCCCTCCGGGGCGGCCCCGACGTCGCGCAGCCGCCCGAGTATCGACCGAGGGTGCAGGCCGAGCACCGAGGACGTTCTTCGACGATTCCCCAGCAGCGGGGCGACGACGCCGGCGTCGAGTCGAAGTGGAGTCACGGGATGCCACCCCGCGTCCTGGCGCGGTGATGCCGCCTGACATGGGTGAACGGGCCCTGCCTCACCGGACGACGCGACGCCGCCCCGCAGCGCCGCGACGTCCGTCACCGCATGATCGACTGCTCAGGCGTCGAGGTCCCGCAGCCACTGCTCCACCGTGCGCGGCGAGAGGTCCAGCAGGACCTGCGCACTGCGCGCCTCCTCGATCAGTTCGTCCGGCTGCGTGGCGCGCCAGCGATACGAGTCGATCACGGGAGTCATCCCCTGCTCACCGAACAAGGGGATCGTCATCGCGCCGAACTCGTCGGGGGTCTGCGCGTGGAAGGTCACGTCCTTCCCGAAGTAGCGGGTGAAGCCGACAGCGAGATCCTCGCCGAGGAGTCCGGGCAGGGCGCCGACGGCGACGACGCCGGCCACGTCGCTCCGCTCGAACAAGCGCACGGCAGCGTCGGCGACGTCGAGGTGCGAACTCCAGGACACGCGGAAGTCCTCCCGGATCGGATACGGGAGGACGGCCTGCTCCCGGACAGAGGCGATCACCGGCGGGAGGAGGAGGTTCTCCAGGTAGAGGCGGGGCGCGAGGACCGCGGTCGGGACGCCCGTCGCGCCGAGCCCACGCGCGAGGACCCCGTGCGGGCTGTCGTCCGTCTCCCCGAGCGGGTAGCCGCTGGTCGAGAAGACCACTCGCGCGGGGCGGGCCCGGTCGACAGCCGCGGCGATCATCCGAGCGTGCTCGAGCTGCTGCGTCGGAGATCCCAGAGCCAGATGGATGAAGACGCCCTCGGCACCGCTGTAGGCCGCGACGAGGCTGTCGACGTCGGAGGCGTCGACAGCGACAGCCGGCCCGGAGATGTAGGCACCGGGGGTGCGGACGGCTGCGGTGACGGTCTTGCCGGAGCGGAGGAGGGCGGCGGCGACGGGAGCGCCCTGCGCACCGGTCGCTCCGTGAACGATGTAGGTCATGAGAGCATTAGTGCAGATGTTGCATCGGTTACGTCAACTGCAGTAATGGTGGAAGGGTCGATTCGATGTCGTTCTCCGCTGATCAGTGGCCCGAGTGCGGGATAGCGCGCTTCCTCACCCTCCTGGACGGCCCCTGGGCCACGCTCGTCATCCGCGAGCTCCTGAACGGCCCGATGCGGTTCGGCGACCTGATGAAGGCGCTGCCCGGAGTGAGCGCACACACCCTGACCAACCGGTTGCGGCGCTTCGAGACGTACGGGCTGGTCACGCGCACCGCCTACCCGGAGATCCCTCCGCGGGTCGAGTACGAGCTGACTCCTGTCGGTCACGGTCTGCGGCCCGTGCTCGACGCGATGAACGACTGGGCCGGAACCGTGCCCCGCATCGACAGCGATGACGCGGTACCCGTGCCGGCATCGTGCTCCGGCGCCGGTCCTTCCCCGGCGGCCGAGTAAGTCGGGACCGTTTCCGGACGTGAATCGGCGCCGTCGATGCGCGGCACCAGCGCGAGGGGTGCAGCGGAGGACGCGCGCAAAGGCTTCCCAGCCGTGTCAGTCATCACTTCCTGTCCATGCTCCTTCGACTGCTTGCAGCAGCTGATAACGCTTTTCAGCGGTCAGAGTTCCATCGAACTCGAGTACGAAGCGGTCAGATCGGTAGAAGTCTGCGTCGCTGTAGATGACGTCCTGTCGTGCGTGGTCGAGCGTGTCGAATCGATAAATGGAGACGCCGTCGCCTGTGACCGCTTCGACGCATCCTCGGCGGTCGCCGCATGCGTCGGTACTGGGGACCGAGTCGCCTGTGAATCCTGGTACTCCGTCGTGGATCACGTCGTTCAGAGTGAGGCCGCGGCGGTCGTTGTCGATGAGTCGATCTGCTGTCCAGGCGACACCGCTCGTGATCAGCACGCCGGCAAGAAATCCGGCTGCCACAAGGGCGAGAGACCTGCGGCGGAGTGAGGTGGCGGGCACAGCGCTCACCAGTTGCACTGGTGGCTGAAAACGTTGGCCCAGTTCGCGTTGGCAGGGCGAACCGCTTCGAGGTCCCAGTGGATGCCTGCGCCGATGATGGCGCGGCCCCAGAGTGCGTGGCACTGGTACTGCTGGTACATACTTCGACTGTTCCTCACTGCTGACCAGGACGAGGCGAACTCTTCCCATCCCGCGGTACTCATGATGGTGAAGCCGGCGTTCCCGAGTCCCATTGCGACGCCCCAGGGCGTCAGTCGGCCAGAGTAGACCGGCCGTCCCTGGAAGGCTCCCTTGCGGTTGACGGTCATGGGGGAGAAGAGGCGCTGTCCCAGCCACGGGTCGGCGGTGATCGGATACTGGTACTCACTTGAGTCGTGTTCCACGATCTGAGTGATGGTCGATCCTTCTACCGTGTAGCGGGTGGGAACGGCGACGCCCACGGCGTCGTACGCCCATGCGGGGGCAACGCCGAGGGCGAGCGTCCCATCCGGGGCCATCGCTACGAGCGCCCCTTCTTCCGTTGCTGTAAGGGTGACGTTCTCGGGAAGGCCGACATCGACTGAGTACCTCCGTGGGGCGGTCGAGGAGTCGATCACTGTCACGACCTGCAGCGATCCGTCTGAGCGGTTGAGTGGCACGGTGTGGGAGCCGTCGCCGTTATCGATGACTTCGATGCCCGTTTCGGAGACGCTGACTGCAACCGCGTCTTCAGCGGCCTGCAGGTTGACCGTCAGCGGATTCTCCCCTGCGGCTGAGACGGACGCTTCGGTGGCCCGGCGCAGCAGCGTGCTCTCGCCCGACGAACTTCCCGGCTCTAGGGAGATCGTAGCCGAGGCGGGGTCAACGTCCTGCAAGTCAGGAATCTTCGTTGAGATGGAGGCGAGGATGTCCACGACCTCATCCGCGTCCGAACTCGCCGTGGGCGAGTGAGGTGTCGACATCGACGAGGCTGCCAGCCCGACCGATGGCACCGCGTAGGCGGGTACCAGCGGAGCGCCGACAATCGCGCACCCCGCCGTTAGCGCGACTACCGCTTTGTTCAGAACCGATTTCAACACTGTGTACTCCTCGTTCGCGCAATCGCGCACCTGTCGCGCCGGTCTGAGTGAAACGTGCTGGAGGTGTCGGCGCATCCCCCGTCGGCATGGAAGGAGCCGCCACCTGACTGTCGAGCGAACGTGCTCGGCGCGGCCAGCAGGATCGACTGCTGGACCCAACAACCCCAGACGGGTGACCTGCCACTTCCGCCGCTCATCGGCCCGTTTAGTGCCTTTGGCTGCCTCTCCGCCCGAAGGATGACGAATCTCCAGCCGGTCGGCCACTTTGCAGCGGAGCGCCATGTTTCACCGCCGCGAATCGAGATGATGAGCGAGTGATATCCGTGCTCATCGTCGATGACGAAGCCCTCGTCCGCTCTGGACTCTCACTGATCCTCGGTGCAGGCGAGGGCGTGGAGGTGGTCGGAGCCGTCACGGGCATCTCAGCAATCACCGCGGTCCGCGAGTTCCAACCTGATGTGGTGCTGCTGGACGTTCAGATGCGCGACATCGATGGGTTGCAGGTTCTGCACGCGCTGCGCGCAGAGCCCGACCCTCCGATCGTCGCGATGCTCACGACTTTCGACCGCGACGATCTGCTCTCAGCGGCGCTGATGGGCGGCGCGGCTGGTTTCCTGCTCAAGAACATCGATCCCGCGGCGCTCGTCTCGATGGTGCATGTTCTGGCGTGCGGCGGAACGGTGCTCGCTCCGGGGGTGGGGCGGGCTTGCCTTGCCGCGGTCTCCGTCGATTTCGACGCTCGCGCTCGGGTCGAGTCGCTTCGACCGCGCGAGCGCGAAGTGCTGCGGCTCATGGCCGAGGGCTCGACCAACCGTGCCATCGCGAAGAGTTTGACCATGAGTCTGGGGGCGGTGAAGGACGACGTCAGTGCTGTGCTCACTGCCCTCGGCGCACCGAACAGGGTGCGTGCTGCACTCGTCGCGGCTCGAGCTGGCCTTGTCCCGTCCTGATTCGCTCGCGCCGTTCATCTGTCCGAATCGAAGTGGTCAACGGCAGGACGAACAGCCGCTGACTGCGACGGCCTGTGAGATCAGCGCTCGCGTGTCTCGCACGCCGGGCGGGTCCCTTCCCAGGCGTTCGGGGAGGACGGGCGGCGAAGGCACGCAGTCGACTCTCACGGATGCTGACGATGTGAACGCCGTCGACCCGATCGAACGTCGACCTGTACCGCATGGCCTACGGTGCAACAGTGAGCGAACCTCCGAACGTGCGGCGCTGTGCGGACCGAACCGCTGCACCGTCGCGGAGAGTGAAGAAGACGCGACTCGCGGCCCGGTACGGCGTCGATGTCCTGCTCGTAGCAGCCGGCGTGCTCTCGCAGCTGCCCTTCCTGTTCTGGGCCACCCCGTGGATCGTCGCCTCGGGCATCACTGCGGCGGCCGCGATCCCTCTCCGGCGTCGGTATCCTCTCGCCCTGATCCTCCTGTCCTTGCCGGGATTCATCTGGGGCGAAGCCTTCGTCCCCGTCGCCATCGGCTTGGCCGTCCTTACGATGCGCGACGGACGGAGCTGGCGCGTCGGAGGGGCGGTGGCCCTCGTCTCCGCCGCGTGGTTCATCCCCGAGCAGATCTGGGAGTACCCGGAGTTCGTCATCAACACCGTCCTCTGGGCGGTCATCTACATCGGCGTGCCGGTCCTCATCGGGACTCTGATCCGCACGAAGAAGGACCTGGCGCAGCGTGTGGACGAACTGACCCGGCTTCAGGAGCAGGAGCGGACACACGTCATCGAGAGCGCACTCGCCCGCGAAAGGACGCTTCTCGCGCGTGAGATGCACGATGTCGTCTCCCACCACGTCACTTTGATCGCCATCCAGGCAGGAGCACTCCAGGTCTCATCGCCGGACCACACAGCACGCGCCACGGCCACCACGATCCGCTCACTGGCCTCAGCAACCGTTGAAGAACTGCGGACGATGGTCGGCGTGCTCCGCGAGGCGGGAGGACAGCCTCGAGAGCGAGTGAAGGAACCCTCCTCGAACGAGCTCGCCGAACTGGCCGCCAGTAGCGATCTCACCATCCACGGAAGCCTCACGCCTCCCCCTTTCCTGTCGCCCGCCGCGCACCGAGCCGTCTACCGGTTCCTTCAGGAAGGGCTGACCAACGCTCGGAAGCACTCGACCGGCGCTGAAGTCACCCTCATGTCGAACACCACCGCGGACCACTTCACCGTCTCCCTCCATGCCGGACCTCCCACCCGTCCGCTACTCGCCCTCCCTAGCGCACGCCATGGTCTCCTCGGGCTGCAAGAACGCGCAGCTCTGCTCGGCGGCACGCTCACAGCGGAGCTCGACGAAGACGGATCCCATCTCCTGACAATGAACCTGCCCAACCCGGCATCGTCGTGACGCGGCACGGCTCACACGGAAGGAAGGAGCCCCCGGAAGTCGATGCAGACGGCGTGTCTCGTTCGACCTGGCCGCGGGTACCAGAGATTGCTACGACTCGAATGGCACCGGTCGAGGCGCGAGAAGGTCGGGTTCTGTTCAGGCTCGTCCTGCGACGTCCAGCGCCTCTTACGCGACGGGTGCTGGTGAGGTCTCGGTCGTCTCCTTCGTGACGGTGAGTGCGACGAGGGCGGCGGCGGCGAGGGCGGCGATTGCTGCGACGACGAAGGCGGCGGAGTAGCCGACGCTGAGGGCGGTGCCGCTGGTCGGGTCGGCGCTGGTGGCGCTGATGGCGACGGCGGTGGCGGTGAGCGCGGCGAGGCCGAGTGCGGCGCCGACCTGCTGTGCGGTGTTGACGAGGGAGGAGGCGATGCCGACGACCTCGTGCGGGACGGCGCGCACGGCGGTCAGGGTGAGGACGAGGAAGCTGCTCCCGAGCCCGAATGACGTGAGCAGGAGCGCGGGGGCGATGTGCAGGAGGTACTTGGTCTCCGGAGTGATGGTCGAGAGCCAGAGGAAGCCACTTGCGGCGAGGAGCAGTCCCGCGGAGGCGAGGAGCCGGGACGGGACGCGTGAGGCCAGCGCGGAACCGACGCCGCTGCCGGCGATGATGCCGATGCTGAACGGGATGAAGGCGAGGCCGGTCAGGAGGGGGTCGAGGCCGGCGACCTTCTGCAGGTACAAGGTGAGGAGGTAGAAGCCGCCCATCAGTCCACCGCCGATGATGACGGTGGCGAGATAAGAACCGACGCGGTTGCGGTCGGTGAGGATCGTCAGGGGGAGCATCGGCGCTCGAGCCTGCCGCTGACGGAGGACGAAGGCGAGGAGCGTGATCACGGCGACACCGAGGGCGCCGAGGGTGAGCGGCGACTCCCATCCGCTTTCTCCGGACTGGGTGATCCCGAAGACCAGGGACACGAGGCCGAGGGTCGCGGTGATCGCTCCCAGCAGGTCCAGGCGGCCGGTGCCGCGGGTGCTCTCCGTGAGGGTGCGGGTGCCGGCGATGACGGCGAGTCCTATCGGGAGGTTGATGAGGAACACGGATCGCCAGCCGAGGGTGCTCGCGAGGACTCCGCCGATCAGCAGGCCGCCCGTGATCCCGATGCCCGACATCGCCGCGTAGACCGCGAGGGCTTTGTCCCGTGGGGCGCCGGCGGGATAGGTCGTCGTGATCAGTGCGAGCAGGTTGGGGGCTGCGAGCGCTGCCCCGATGCCCTGGACGGCGCGCGCGATGATCAGCGCCTCCGGGTTCCATGCGAGTCCGGCGACGACGGAGGCGGCGGTGAACAGCACCAGTCCGATGCGCAGCACGCGACGCCTCCCGGCGAGGTCTCCGAGCTTGCCGCCGAGCAGGAGCAGTCCGCCGAAGGCGAGGATGTAGGCGTTGATCACCCAGGGGAGGGTGCTCGCGCGCATGGTGAGCTCCGCCTGGATGGCGGGCAGGGCGATGTTCGCGATCGTGTCATCGAGAACGAGCATCAGCTGCGCGGTCGCGATGACCAGAAGGGCAGCGCCCGCGGTCCTCGAGGACGAGAGGGGAACTGCGGCGGGGCGGGTGGTCTTCACGATGGTTCTCCGAGTCGGCGGGTCAGTGGTGGAGGTGGTGCACGACGGCGTGGCCCTTGCCGCGGCTGATCAGCCAGCGGTTGACCGGCGTCGTGACCACGAAGGCCAGAGCGAGAGCGGCGATAAGAGAGCCCCAGAACAGGCCGCTCGTGACCCCCGCGTCCATCGCGCCGGGAATGGCGAGCATCGCGGTGTTGTCCATGATCTCCATCACCGCGATCGAGACAGTGTCGGCGGCGAGGGCAATCCCGACCGCCGCGCGCCAGGACACCCCGGCGCGCAGCACACCGCGCATGGTAAGCGCGTAGCCGAAGACGAACGCGAGGGCGATCGAAAGTACGACAGTGCCCGCGTTGTGCAGCCCGAGGCTCGTGCCGATGACCATGCCCAGGACCTCACCGATCGCGCATCCGGTCAGGCAGTGCAGGGTCGCGGTCGCGGCCATGCGCCACGATGTGGCGCCAGCGGCGGTGTGCGTGCTGTGGTCGTGGGCGTGCTCGGTCATCGGCGCTCCTCGGTATCGGTCCAAGGGGTTCAACATACCCCCGGGGGGTATATTCCCGGTTTGCTCGACGACGTCCCGTGAACGAATGACGACGAGACATCAGACACCGTTCGGAAGCTGTCCTCAGCCCTGCGCGTCCGGCGGGAACATCCCGGTCGGCGGGGCGGCGTAAGGGAGCATGTCGCCTGGTCGGTTCTCGTCCGTCGACGTCGCGTAGGGGCCGTTGGGTGAGAGTAGGACTCGCATGTGCGGATCCAGATGATTAATCCAGTAGGCGCTCAAAGACCCGGCGCTCGTTCGAATCTCCTCCCACATCCGCCAGAGGGCTTCGATGCGGGTCAGCGCCTCGACGCTGCTCCACCACTCGGCCGCCCACCGGTCGCCGGCGGCCTGGCCCTTGGCCGTCACCCGGCGCCGGTAGGAGGGTCGGAGGAACTTGCGGACCCACTCGTCGGCGGATCCGAAGTACGTCGCCGGCCCCTCTTCCTCGTCCACGTCCTCCACCTCGACGGGGTGCAGGCTGACGGGTCGAACCGGAGCCGAGAACGCATCCGTGTCGACATCGAACAGGTCCTCGTCGCTCATTGCTCACCGCGGAGAGTCGCGTCCTGGTCTGCGTCGACGTCCGCCGCAGGCTGAGCCTGGCGCGGAGGCATGACCGTCACGACAGGCGAGACGGGTGCGGCGTTCGCTGGTCCGCTGCTGGCGTCGTGGGCGGCGATGGAGGCGTTGATCGCGGCGACCTGCTCCTTGGGGCCGTTGTACCAGGGCACGGTGTCGACGAGGGCGGCGCGGGCGCCGGAGGAGAGCATGATCGCGCGTCCGCGGCCCATGCTGGTGAGGTCGGCGACTTCGAGGATTTTCTCTCGCCGTAGCGCCGAGGTGGTGGAGCGGACGCCCTTGTTGTAGCTGGCGGAGGTGGTCTCTTTGTCGTAGGTGCCGATCAGCTCGGAGAGGGTGCGCAGGAACTCGTCTTCTGCGACTCCGCCCGCGTACAGCTTCACGTTCGCCGCGGACCACAGCTTGAGCATGCCCTCCTTCCCGAACACGCCGACGCCCTGGGACCAGGACTGGAACACGGCCATGATCGGGATCCCGCGCGAGCCGTAGTGGGAGTACAGGTCGGGGAGGTCCTTCCACCGGCAGACGTTCGCGGCCTCATCGAGAACGGCAACGAGCGGCGTCGCGAGGCGCCCGCCCCGGGAACGTGCCGCGTGCTCCTCCGCGGCCTCGATCGTCGCGGCGGTCAGGGCGGTGACGAGGGGGCCGGCGGTGCCGGCGCCTTCCTTCGACAGCGAGTACAGCGTCTGGGTCGACGTGACGAACGTCTCGGGGACGAACTGGGGACGGGTGTCGTTCGGGCGGGCGTTCACCCAGTCGGCGGTCGCGGCGCTCTTCAAGCACACGGCCATGCCCTGCGCGGTCGAGTAGATCCCGTCGCGGGCCTTGTCGGCGGTGTTCATGATGCCGCGGACCGCTCGCGCGTTCGTCGGGTAGCCGTTGTCGTGCAGGAGCTCGACGGGTGTCTCGTCCTCGACGGAGGTCAGCCAGAGCAGCACGTCGCTGATCGGCCGGTTGCCGGCCGCGGCCGCGAGCAGCAGGTCGGACAGCAGCTCTTGGCCCTTGCCGTCGAAGTAGGCGTCGGTTTTCGCGTTCAGCGTCCGGGTGCCGGAGGCGAAGTGCGTCGCGAGCTTCGCGGCTTTGGTGTCGTCGGTGACGTAGGAGAGGGGGTTCCACCACCAGGTCGCGTCCTCGAACGCGACGCGCTGGGGGTCGAAGACCCACACGTGGCCCTTGGCGGCGCGGACGTCGCGGGTCGCGTCGAGCACGTCGCGCTTGTTCGACGTCGTGACCACGGCGCCGGGCGCGGCCATGATCGCGGGGATGACGAGGGAGGTCGACTTGCCCACGCGGGGGCCGGCGATCAGCAGCATCATGTCCTCGAACGAGGCGTAGAGCATCTGCTTTCCCAGGTGCAGCCGACCCACCGGGACGCCGGGATTCTCCGGCACGCCCAGGCGGGCGGATTTCTTGAGTGCCTGCTTGCGCATCATCGACGCGAGGTCGCGCGGCGTCGCCATGTAGCGGGCGGCGTGATCGACGCTCGAGCGGTTCTTCCGTCCGAGCGAGCGCATCCACACGAGCCAGAGGCCGACGAGGACGATGATGGCGACGGCGGCCGCGGCGGTCATCGTCGCGGACGTGGACCACACCACTTGGCCGCGGAACAGGCCCGAGATGATGTCGAACGGATCCGAGGGCAGGCCCTCGTTCACTCCGTCGAGCTGCGACCCGACCGCGACGGCCACCCAGACGATGCCGATCGCGGCGATCACGGTGAGGGCTGCGCCGAGCATCAGGGCGTCGTTGCCTGCCTTGCCGGGTTCGCGGCGGCGGTTGTTGGCGGTGGCGCTCATGCGGACTCCTCCGTGTAGATCGGGCCTGTCCACCGCGGCGTGCGGTCGTCGGCGGATGCTTGGTGCGAGGTCCCCCAGGAGAGGACCGCGCGGCCCCGCTCAGCGAACAAGCAGGGCAGGTCAGTCGTGTGGAACCGGTGATCGCCCGGGACTGCCCGTTGGCAGGCCCAGAGGTAGCCCTCGAACGCAAGCGTCGACGGGCATGTCATAGCCGGCTCACCAGCACGCTCGCGCAGCAGAGCGCTGGGGCAGCGACCACAGCGAGGCCGACCATCCCGGCCGCGTAGCGTCCGGTCGCCTCGCGCTCACGGCAGGATCTCGACGTTCACGGGATCGGTGGGCAGCGGCTCCGCCGCACGTCCGGCGCGGGAGGTCGCGTGCCAGAGCTTGTTGGTGTCGTTGACCTCCTTCTCCGCCGCGGTCAGCTCGACGCGCACCGGGATCCCGGGACGTCCGCCGACCTTGATCAGGAAGCGGCCGCGGCCGGGAGGCTCGGACTCGTGCCCGGACACGGGGTCCCAGGCGGGTGGGTCCTGCCAGGAGGTGAGCATCCCCTGTTCAGCGATCGACATCGGCACCGCCGAGGTCAGCAGCGGCATCTCCGCGCCGGGGAGGCCGCCGCAGATGACCATGCCGGAGCGCTCCACGAAGCCCTTTGCCTTCATCTGGTCCTCCTGGGAGGCGAGAGCGAGGAGGTCGGACATCGTGTGGCTGATCATCGCCAGGCCGACGCCGCGCGCGCGGTTCAGGCGGGTGAGGGCATCGACGCGATCGACCATGCCCTTGCCCGCGCGTAGCGCCCGCCACAGCTCGTCCAGGATCACGAAGTAGTGCCGCTGCGGTTCGAGCTCCGCGTCCGCGAGGGCGGCCGCGACGTTGACGGTCCCGAATCCGGCGGACCAGCAGGCGAGGAGGATCGCGGCCTGGAGGTCGCCTTCGGAGTCATCGATTGAGGACACGTCGTAGACGACGGGCCGGTCCCGGCGCATCGGCGTGGTGGTCTGCTTCGAGAACACCTCGCCCAGGCGTCCACCGGTGGTGAGGCCGATGAGGGAGGCTTCGAGGTTCTCGGTGACGTCCTTGTACTTTTCGATGTCGCCGCGGTCCAACGCGACCTGACGAATCTCGTCCGGCGCCTCCTGGATCACGCGCAGCAGGTCCGCGAGGACCGGCACTCCCTGGTGGTGCTCGTCCAGGTACTTCAGAGCCCGGTCGATGATCGTCTCTTCGCGGTCGGTCGGCGGCTGGGAGCGGAGGATCGTCAGGAGTGCGGCGACCATCGTGTGCCGGCGGCCGTGGGCGTCCGCGAGGACCTGGTGAGCCAGGCGCTGCACCTTCGCGGCGTGCTTGCGCAGCCGGCCGACCTCCGCGATCATCGCCGCGGTGTCGTCGGAGACGCCGAGCGCGTCGACCTGGTGCGCGAGCTCGTCGGCCCGCTCGAGTGAGCGGTCGGCCTCGTCACGGAGGCGCTGCGCCGCCTCCGACGCCTCGCCGGGATCGAGGATGTTCAGGTAGCCGCGGCCACGGCCGAGAGGGACCACCTGCCCGTCGAGGGCTTCGATCAGATCCACATAATCCGGCTTCAAGTCACCCAACACGAGCGGGATCGTGCCGTACCCGGCGAGGCCGGCGGCCATGCGGCGGGTCAGCGAGGACTTCCCCAGGCCAGGCTTCCCGAGCACGAACATCGACGGGTTGCTGATGAGGTTCGCGCGCTGGAACCAGCTGATCGGGTCGCAGCAGACGGAGGCGCCGGTGGAGAGGTTTTTCCCCAGCGGCACCCCGATCATTGGCGTACCCGTCCCGACCGAGAACGGGTACAGCCCGCACACCTGCACGGTCGTCCCGCGGAACTCATCGGCGGCCGTGACGTTGACGGCTTCGCCGCCGCCGCGGCCGAGCCACCCGCGGATTGTCGGCCGCAGAGGACGGCGCAACGCGGTCCCCTGGGCCGTCTTCTTCCCACCGTGCGGGATCTCGACCTTCTTCCCCTCCCGGCGCCTGGTGCGCGGGCGGGTGCGCTCACGAGCCAGCGTCGGCCGCTGCGCGACCGCCATCACCGGACCCTCGCTCTGCGCACCCACAGCTCGCCGCGAGGGCGCCGCAGTAGCGTCCGCGGCCTGCGAGGACGAGGAGACAGCACCGGAGGGAAGACCGTCGACGGGCAGGTCCTCACCCGTCGTCTCTCCGTGCGCGGCGGTGACTACACCGTCCGGTAGGACGTCCTCTCCGGGCTCGGGCTCGCTGCCATTGTTGGACTGAAAGAGGCGGGTGATGATGCTCACAGGGACTCCCTCACTTCGGTGGGCAGGCGGAGGTGGCGCGGGAGCACGAGCCCCAGCGGCAGGCCCGCGGCGAACATGGTGTCCTGCGACCCGAACGCCGGACGCACCCGCAGCCGCGCGGCAGCGGTCAGCGAGTCGATCGCCGCGCGGGCGTCGGCCTCGTGCACGGGATCGGTGGTGGTCGCGGTGACGATCAGCCCGAAGTTGAGCAGGCCGGCACCGGACGCCTCTTCCGCCGCGGTCGCCTGGGCGGAGCGGGTGGAAAGGGTCGAACGGGCGGTGGGCTTGGTGGACGCGGAGCTGTTGAACTGCGCCGCGTTCAGGTCCGCCTCCACGATGGCCGCGGCGCGGGCCGGGTCGATGGGGCGGTAGAGCAGGGTGACGCGCTTGCGGGCGACGTCGCGGTGCGGAGCCAGCAGCCGGGCGAGGATCCCGGACTGCACGACTCCGCGAGGTGGGGAGGTCATCGTCCACGACGTCGACACGGCGCCGTCGTGCCGGTACGAGTCCCACCGGGACTCCGCGGCCGCGGGGCCGACGTCGGTCCACGACAGCTCGGGCACGTCACCGGATGCGCGGGCCTCATCGATCAGGACGGCCGCGGCGGGGTCGTAGGCGACCCGGATCACCTCGCACAGCTCCTGAGCACCGAGCGGCCGCGCAGCGCCCGCACCGGTCGCGGCGAGGCCCGTCGTCAGCCCGGGGAGGCGGGCGGCGAGGTCGGCGGCGACCTCCTTCGCGTTACGGCGCTTCCCGCCGATGCGAGACAGGGACGAGAACGTGATCGCGACGTAGGCGCGGATCGTGGCCGACCCGACCGGGTAGCTGCTCACGACCTCCGAGAGCATCGCTCGAGCGAACTCCGGAGCGTCCGGGTCCATCGACCCCTCGACCTCCGACCGCAGGCGCGTACCGGTGTCGGGGGCCGTCTCGACGGTGACGGAGGCGGCCTCGATGCCGGGCTCGTCTCCGAGGTTGGAGAGCCAGATGCCGTACTCCGCGACCTGGTTGTTGACCTGCTCCTGATCCACCAGAGCGGCGCCGTCCGGCTCCGTGGCGATCACGACGGTGTAGTGCTTGGTCGAGGGGACGTGCACGAGAGCGAACCTGCGCCCGTGCGAGTCCTCGTGCTCGGAGAGCTGCGACGCCGCAGCCAGGCCGGGAAGCTGGAACGTGCCCCACTTCGCCCGACCCACGGGGCCGGAACGGTAGACGTTCGCTCCCTTGGCCTTCGTCCGCATCCAGTTCACGCGATTCACCGTCCTTCCGAGGGCGCTCTGCCCGTGCTTGTCCTTCACCGAAACCGTCAGCAAGATCCCGCCGAAGATCGCTGCGACGATCAGCGCGGCCCCAAGTCCCGAGAACATCGACGCGATGATCGAGGAGAGGATGCCGAGAAACAGCACCCCGGTGGCGAGCTGCCCGAGGCCGCCAAGTCCCGCAGTCTGCGGGCGGCGCCAATTGCCGTAGGTCCGCGGCGCCTCAGCGCTGCGGGTGGGAGTCGTGGTGGTCATCAGTTCCCGCTCCCGTTGCCGCCGGTGGCGTCCTCTGTCGCGGCCTGGACCGCTCCCGTTGCTTGCTTCGCTCCCTCAGCAGCCTTGCTCGCCGCCATGACGCCGATCCCGATAGGACCGCCAGCCGCTACCGCGGCAGCTCCGCCGCCTGCTGCAGCGCCACCTGCCGATGTCGCTGCGCCACCGGCCGATCCGCCGACTGCAGCTCCCCCGCCGGCGGCGGAACTCGCGCCGCCAGGAGCGGAAGCCGAAGCGGGCGATCCCGTGCTGCCCGCGGAGGCGTTGCTGCCGGTCGGCGCCGAACCGAATCCGCCGCTACCGCCTGGAGCTCCCCCACCTCCCCCGCTGTCGCTACCGGCGCGGGAGCGGATCGCACCGGTAGCGATGTCGCCAGCGCCGCTCACCGCGGCGGCGCTCAGGAGCAGACCTGCCCCTCCCCCGCTGCCGCCGACCGAGGAAACGGCGGGAACGAGGAAGCGCATCAGCGCGGGCAGAGCCACGAGCGCGATGAGCATGAGCGCGAGGCCGGTGACGATCTGGAAGAGCCCTGTCCCGTCCGACTTGAACAGGTCGGTACCGGTCATCCGGAACGCGATCGCGTAGACGATCGCTGCAGCGGGCTTGTAGAGAATGAACGCGAGGGTCCAGGCCATCGTCTTCTTGAACCACTGCTGCCCGAGCTCGGTGTTCGTCGCAGCCGCGGCGATCGGGAAGATCCCCGCGAGGACGACGAGCATCGCGCCGCGGAAGATCATCAGCGCGACCTGGATGTAGGTCATCAGGACCGCGAGGATCCCGAGGAGGAACAGGCCAATGAGGCCGATGCCCGAGGTGGCGGTCAGCGAGATCATCGCGAAGACGTTCGTGCCGAAGCAGTTGCTCTCGCCGTTGGTGACGTCACAGTCGGTGGAACGGTTGAGGATCCAGACGGAGAACTCATCACCCGCCTGAGTGGCA
This sequence comes from Rathayibacter sp. AC451, assembly GCF_979253095.1. Taxonomy (NCBI): domain Bacteria; kingdom Bacillati; phylum Actinomycetota; class Actinomycetes; order Micrococcales; family Microbacteriaceae; genus Rathayibacter; species Rathayibacter sp. AC451. The sequence goes on from NZ_CEEDBD010000002.1 coordinate 121,990, forward strand.
AGGCGGATCACGACGAGCCCGGCTCCGGCCACAGCGATCAGAGTCAGCACGGACCGGGCGAGGGTGCGCAACTCGGCCGCGCGCTGAGTCCAGATCATGCGGCCTGCGGCGACGAGGATCGAGAGGATCGCGAGACCGCCGGCGTACCACTCGAGCTGCCCCTGTACCCAGCCGACGACGCTCGAGGACTCGTTCAAATGCATTGCCAGCGGCAGGAATCCGGTCACGAGAGCGGAGGCGGAGGAGAGGATGATCACGGCCAGGAGGATGACGCCGATGCGTCCGAGGTGCGCTTCGCCGTCTCCGTAGCGGCGTCGAGCGGACATCATGACGCCGGCGACGATCAGAGACATGACAGCGAGACCGGCGGTGACCCACGTCACGTAGCCGAGGATTGTCTCGAACGCCTCCGGTACAGGCGGTGTTCCGCCGCCGTTAACGCCGCCTCCCCGGTCGACCACGGTCACCGGGGAGGGCACATTCACCCACAGGGTGCCGAGCGACACGATCGCTTTGCCGTAGCCCTCCAGGATGTTGTTCACGAACTGCTGCAGTGCGTCGTTGGTGGCGGCGGAGACTACGTCGCCAACACCTTCACCGATGGTGCAGAAGAGGTCGAGAGGTGGGCAGCCCGCATTGGGTGCTGTGGTCACTAGATGCCACTCCAAGGTATGTAGCCGCCGAGCGAGTCGAGCGGCGAGGCAGAGAATCGAGGCTGTCCGTTGTCAGCGACCTGCACCTTCCAGTCGCCCTCGCTCCACGAAAGAGCGATCGGGTAGCTGACGAGGGAGCCACCGCTGGTCGTCACGGTCCAGGCGAGGTCGATGACTGCTTCGTCGGCGGTGTAGGCGGTGATGTTGTAGCCGGCGAGCTGGAGTCGGGAGGAGGAGATCGGAGCATCTGGGTCGGTTTCCGCGATTGCGGCATCACGGCCAATACCAGGGGCGACCATCTCGCTGACGCGAGAGGCAGTCCGAGCGTCTGAAGACATGGCGACGAAGCTGATCGCGGAGAACAGCGCTCCTTCCGCGGTGTGGGCGAAGCAGGACCGGAAACCCTCATCCACTACGCCCGGTCCCGCGGTGTCGGAACTTGGCACTGCGACGGTTCCAGCGATACTCCACTCCGCCGTGGGCGGCGAGGTCAGCGAACTCGTGTCCTCGTATCCGGGCAGGTCGCAGACGCTTGCAGCGTCTGCCCCAATCTCGGTTGTGGCGGAAGGGTTAGGCGTCGCGGAGGCGGCGGGAGTGTTTTGCCCGTCGCCTCCGCGCAGCGACGTGACGGCGACCAGGATCCCGGCCAGTACGAGGATCCCGACGATGATCGCTCCGAAGATGAATCCTCGACTGGTGAACGGGTTGCGCTGCTCCGTGTCGCTCATGACGTCATGCCTTTCATTGGTGGTGCGGTCGATGTCCTTTAGACGCTAGGCACCCATCAGGAAGCTGACGAGGGTGAAGGATGCGGACACGATGATCACGCCGAGGAGGAGGCGGCCAAGCCAGCCGCCGATCTCTCCGCCTTCGCCGCGGCGGGCGGAGACGGTCATGGTGACGCCGAGGATGATCAGGCCGACGACGGCGACGCCGAGGCCAACCCACTTGGCCCAGCCCATGGTTGTGGTGAAGGCCTCGAACCCGGGGGGCATGCCTCCGGGGCCTGGGTCGGGGACGACGGCGCCGAGGCTGCCGGCGGCGGTGATCAGCTCGGTGGTGAGAGCGAGTGCGGACATGAAGTGCTCCGTTTCGTGTGGTGGTGGTGCGGGGTGTTCGGTGCCGCCGGGTGGGGCTCGAAGTAGACCGGTTATCCGGTGGTGAGGGGGCCGTCGGCGTAGGCGACGTCGAAGTGCAGGTGGTTCGGCGTATCCGTGAACTGGGTGATGTGCTTGTAGCTGGTCGAGCGGCACTGGATCTGCCCGGCGCGCGATCCCGCCGGCACCTGGGGGTCGAGGACGTCGAGGAGCTTGAGAGCGTTCGGATCGCACCCGGTCGTGGCGGTGTCGTCGAAGGAGAAGAAGTCGACCGCCTTCCCGCCACCGTTCATCCAGTGCGAGGAGCCGGTGCCGGCGCCGAGGAGCGAGCCTGTGCACTGGCGGTTGAGATCGGAGACGCCGACCTTCCCGAACGTGTTCAGAGCGATCGTGATTACCTGGAGGATCCGCACGTCGATGCCGCAGTTCTCCTTCGCGGTCCCCGCGGCCATCTCGCGGATCTGCTGGGCGTAGCGGTCTTCGAGTAGGCGCAGCCGACCCTCCTCCATTGCCGCAACGAGCCCAGCCGCGAGGGATTGCGCGTCACCGGAGACGGTGACGCATCCACCGAACGGCGCGGGAGTCGCGGGTGCGGTGCCGGTCGGCGTTGACGAGACGCCGACTGGGGCGGTGCTCGCCGAGGGTGCGGTCGTGCTGCTGCCGAGGCTGTTCAGGTAGGTCATGATCGCCACGGCGTCGGACCGGTACTTCGTGTAGTGGTTCGGATTGGCGTTGCGCTGCACCTTGTTGATCGCGATCGAAGGCTCCATCGATTGCCACGCCTCGACTGCCATGAGACGGTCGTAAAAGAAGCCGGCCGCGGTCGTGGGGTCCATGCGTTGCTCGACTGTGCCCCAGCTCGACTGCTGCTGGAACAGACCGATCGAGTCAGCGACCGACCCGTCCGGGTTGATCGCACCGTCCCCGTAAGAGATGTTCACGAGCGAGGACTCCCCAATCGCCGTCTGCACGCCGAGCGTCTGCCCGTCCGCGCCGAGCCCCTTCGCAGCGCCAGCGTTGACGATCAGCGCAGCGTTGACGAGCTGGTCGCGCCCGTAGCCGCCGACTCGAGCATCAGCCGGGATTGCACCCACGCTGATCGGTCCCCCGCCGGGCAGGCATGCGGCTGCAGCGGCACCGCCGAAGAACAGCACCCACAGCAGCATCGCGATCGCAACGACCGGCACCATGACCGCCGCCAGCACCCCCAGTCCCCCCTTCTGCACCGGGCTACTCCGATGTCCGAGGCGTGATCTGCTCGACACCCCACGGGGCGGTCTGCGCAGAGCGGTGGACGAAAACGGAGTACTCGCCCGCGTCGGTCGGAACGAGAACGCGCACCGTATACACGCCGTCCCCATCGCGCACGCGCGCACCATCGGCGACCGCCGTGCACGGCACGTTCGCCGGGTCGACCGTCTCGTAGGCCACAGCGGCATGCTGAGTCAGAAACGGGTAGAGCTCACCGATCCACCTCTCGTAATCGAGAACCGGGCGGCAGAACGCAGTCACCGCGTCGACAGCGATCGTGATCGTGTCGCTCTCGGCGGTCACCTCCGGCGTCGGCTCGACGTCGAGCGGGCCGGCGTCAGGTGCAGGGCTGCTCTCTGTCGGTGGGTTCACGTGAGGCGGAAGCTGCCCGCTCGCGAAGGTGGTAGCGCCGGACGGAGAGCTGGCAGGCGTCGAGGTCGCCGCCGAGTCGGGGCTGGTGCATCCAGCTGTGGCGAGAGCGAGTGCGACAGCCGGGACTGCCTTGCTCAGCATCCTCATGGTGTCCCCCCTCGGTTCGTCACGCCTGCCGACGGATCCGGTCGGCGCTTCGACAACTATAAGGGTGATACTTACTGCTGTTAGATTGAAGCGTACAGATTGGCGGGACCGAACTGCTCCGGCGGTGCTTGGCCGTGGCTCTGACGGGAGGAAACGGCTCATGCGCCACAATGGAGCCCGTGTCGACTTCGCTCCCTCCGCCGTCTCGGGAGGTGATGCACATGCGCGCGATGACCAGTGAGATCGGCAATCGCGTCCTGCATTTCCTGTCCCAGGAGTCCGCGCGCACGCATGGAGCGACGGTGGCCGAGATCCTCGAGGCAGTGCCGGAGGCTCGGAACAAGGTGACGCTGTTCGGCTATCTGAACCCGCTGGAAGAAGCGGGCGCGATCATCGGATGGCCGGCGCCCGGCGCGCGGCATCGCAAGACTGTGACGTATCGGGTGGACTGGGAAGCGATCGACCGCCTGCACGAGATCAGCCGGGCCTACCAGAAGGGCCAGACCGACCTCTCGCACCCGCCGGTCGCTATCTGAGACAGAACGCGTTCCCAGTCCCCGCCGGAATGGGTTCGAGAAGTGTGACGCAGCGGTGCGCAAGCGCTTCGTCCGCATCCGCGACCGCACGCAGCCCGGTCGCGAACTGCAGTTCGAAGCCATCGGCTGCAAGCCAGCCTTCAAGGGCGAACTGATCCCCGTCCGGCGTAGTCACCGCCACATCTTCGAATCGCTCCGCGGCGTGGAGCATGTTGCCGGCCGCGATCACATCCCGGCCGAACCAGTACGTCTCCAACACCACCGCCCGCAAGATCGCGTCGCAGACGGCCTCCTCGAGCTCGGACACCGGGTAGTGACGCACCAGGCCAGTGCGCACGTCCAAGTCCCCCTCCGCCGCGACGGGCTCGCGCTTGAGGACGCAGCACCGGCACGCGCACTCGACGGGGTGGCTGTTGCCGAGGTGGAAAAAGCGCACGGCAGAGGACCACCGTTCCGCGCAACGCGCCCCGCCGGTCCGGCTGGCGTCGACGGGTGAGCGCCCTCTCCGCGATGTGCCCGGAAGAACTGCCATAGCGTTAACAGTACGGCAGGACTAGCGCCGTCGTTACTGGTGCTGCGAAATCCATCGAGCGATCGTTGCGTCGAAGACTTCGGGGTCGACGTTGTACTCGGTGTTGTGAGCGGTCGCGGCCGTCTCGACTACTTCCACAGCGGGTGCGTTGAGCGTCGCGAACCGCTGAGAGACGTCCATCGGGAGGGTCGTGTCACCCGGCGAGTGGAACAAGAGGATCGGGCAGCCCAGAGCTGCGGCCCGAGGCTCGCGCACCCAGTCCAGGGCGTCGAAGTCGACCGGCTCGGGTAGGCCGACGAGACGGCTCGCGAGCTTGCTGCGCAGGCCGACGAGGCCGAGGATTGCGACCTGACGGGGCAGGCCGATTTCGACGGCTCCCTGCTCGATCGCCGTCTTCCAGTTCAGTGCCGGCCCAATGAGTACGAGGCCTGAGAGCAGGTCACGGCGGCTCGTGCGCTCCGCTGCGAGCAGTGCCACGCCGCCGCCGAGGGACCATCCGATGAGGACGATCTTGCGCGCGCCGTGGGCGGCCGCGTAGTCGATCGCCGCGGCCACGTCGGCCCACTCGCGCTGACCCAGCATTGAAGCGCTGCGAGGCACTGCCGGCCCGTCGCCGTCGCCGCGGAAGGAGACGACCAGGGAGGTGTATCCGAGGGCGGTCATCGCCGGCACGCTGCGCAGCGCGTGGATTCTCTTGGTGCGGATGCCGTGCACGTGGATCGCCCACGTGCCCTCCGGGTTCTCATCCGGGCCCATCTGCCACGCGGGGCAGTCGCCGAGAGGTCCGGGGATCAGGACCTCCACGTAGTCGGGGTCGACAGCTTCGGGTCCGGCGAAGACGTCGCCCTCGCAGATGACGGCCTTCTCGCCGGCGAAGCTCGCACCCCAGGTCGACTCAATGCGTCGGGTGATCGCTCCCGTCACCGAGTCGGTGTGGATCGGGCGACTGAGGGTCGCGTGACCGGTTCGGTCGGTGCGGAAGATGCCGAGGATGCCGGGAGCGATGGTCTTGCCGTCGACGGCCAGCGTCATCGTCTCCCCGTCCTGGTGCAGGATCGGGATCTGAGGCGGGTCGACCGGAAGCACGACTTGGCGGGCGGCGATTACCGAACCGATGACTCCTGCGACGGCGACGCCTCCGGCTGCTGCTGCTCCGACGATCAACTTGTTCATTCGTTCCATCCCATGCCTGCTGCTCGTAGTTCCCCGTCAATCAGTCGCTCGGCGCGACGGACGACTCCGTTCTCGCTGGTGTTCAATTTCATTGCGCCGACCATGACCGCATCAGTGACCCGCACTTGCAGCGTCATCAGCCGGACGAGCTTCTTCTCGCTATCCGTTCCCTCTCGAACGAAGGACATCGGAGGAGCGGAGATCTCCCGCGTCGTCAGCATCGCGACGAGGTTGCGGGAGCAGAGGTCCACCGCGATGTCCCGCACGGTTCGCCGCAGTGGGAAGCTGCAAAGGCCGGCGATGAGGAGCAGGATTCCGCCGAAGAACCCAGGAGTGAAGACGAGGTAGAGGACGTCCGTCACCGCGGACGAGTCGGGTACGTAGCGCGCGACGAGCATGCCGGCAAGCTCGCTGGCTGCAGCAATGATGATGAGCGCGGCGCCGACGGTGAAGGGCCAGTAGGCGCGCCGCGGGTATGTCGACACCGCCACGATCAGCCGCACGAAGAGGGCGACGAGCCCGAGCAGGTAGATGCCGCCACAGAGGATCATCGGAAGCTGCCCGACTTCCTCGTGCGAGAACTTGGGCGAGGTCGGCCCCCGGTCGATCGCTGCGAACGCGATCCCGTAGGCGAGGACCCAGGCGACGAGGAGTACGACGGAGCGCCAGCGGACATGGCCGACATCGGTGATCGCTTCCACCAGCAGCCACATCGCGGTACCCGCGGCAATGACCATCACGCAGTAATACCCGTTTGTTCCTCCCAGTAATCGATCGACGTCCTCGAGCGGGAAAGCAGGGAAAGCGCCGAGCGCGAGTAGACCGACCGAGCCGAAGCCGGCAGCCGCCCACGGTCGTGTGGGCGGACGGCGGCGGGCGAGGATCGCAACGAACCAGCCCAGGAAGTAGGCGGTGACGGCGAGGAAGGTCGCGGTGAAGAAGAAGCGTTCGATCGGGCTCACTTAGCCGAACCTCCGCTCTCCTGACCGGTAGCGCGGGTGCATCACCAGCGACACCATCAAGCGGGCGAACTCCTCCGCCTCTCCCTCGATGATGCGCCGCGTCGGCGCGACGTCTTCCCCGTCGAACACGAACTGCTTCGCGTGACGCACCGTGCTGTCGCCACTCGTGACACCCATGGCTGCGAAGTCGAACGTGTCGGGCAGTTGCACCTCGCTGGGCGGGTGACCGAGCAAGATGTGCGCGAGCTCGTGGAACACATTGAAGGTGCGGTAATACGCCTTCTTGTCGCTGCGAATGAGGATCTTGTACTTACTGGGAAGCAGCAGGTCATCGGAGACGGTCAGCGTCAGCGCGAGGTAGTTCTCCCAGGACGCGTCCCCGCCCTGGTACACCTCGATCTCGGCGCCGAGGACTTCCTCGGCGCGACGGATGACCGCTTCCTCGGTTGACAGCTCGCCTGCGTCATCCCCGGTGAAGATCTCAGCGAAGGCACGCTCAGCGGTACGGCGGATCTCGTTAGTCACGAGCCATGGGTCTTGCACAATTCTCCTCCCAGATCGCAGTAGCTACTCGCGTAGCGCTCGAATCGACGCGGCGATACCGCGAATGGCGGCCGGCGACAGGCTCCCTCCGAGCGAGCGTGCGGCCAACGTCTCGACTCCTTTGGACGCGAGCGCTCGGCGCAGTTCGAGATCGGCCTCGATCATGGCGGTGTCCTCAGACGTGGTCAGCTCGGTCAAAAACGCTTCCGGGACTTCGAAGTGCGACGCCAGGCGGGCGAGCTCGCTGCGCGTCACGCCGAATCGCGAATTCGCGCCCAACATCTCGGAGACTCGCGCAGCAGGGATTCCCGCGACGTCATCCTTTGAACTCGTGCCAGCCGGCAGGAGAACGCTCAAGCGTCTCGCGAACTCGGCACCGTTGGTGAGCACGACCACCTCGTCGACGTCCTCGGCTGGCGAGCCGAACTCGTCGGCGATCGTGAAGATGTCCGCGACCTTGACGCCGAGCACTCGGGCGATGCGCTCGAGGTCGTTGGTGTCGAACATCGCGTCACCGCGCATCCGCGCGTAGAAGTAGGTCAGCGTCATCTCAGTCCGGGCGGCGAAGTCCACATTGGACAGACCTGCCTTGCCCATCAGGGCCTTGATCGCCGCGTGGACGCGCATTGAGTACTCGGACGCGCCGTTGCCAGTTCTCGCTGCCATGTCGTCCACGGTAGTCCTGTGTCGGTAGCGACTGTTAGTTTCAACACTTCCCACGGGTACCGGCCGGAACGTGGCATCGGGAGCAGGCGGAGGAGGACGCGTGAACGACTCGCTAGCTGCTGTCGTGAACCTCGTTCGACAACGCGGCGGTTCCGCGCAGCTCGTCGTTCTTCGCGACGGCGAAGTGCTACTCGACCACTCCCAGGGGCACGGGCCGGACCATCTCTTCTGGTCGTGGTCGGTCAGCAAGCCGTATCTGAGCATCCTCGTGCACCAGCTCGCCGCCGACGGGATCCTCGACATCGACGCGGCGGTGTCCTACTACTGGCCCGAATTCGCTCGACACGGGAAGGGCGCGATCACCCTCCGGCAGGTGCTCCACCACAGAGCCGGCTTCTCGACGTCGCGAGGCCTCCTCGGCGACGCGCTCGCCATGACGAACTGGCGGCGCTCGATCCGCAACATCGAGAACGCCCGACTCAAGACGGCCCCGGGCGCCGTGCCCGCTTACCAGGTCTTCACCTACGGCCACATCTTGGGCGAGGTGATCCAGCGCGTCACGGGGGAACCGCTCAAGCGCGTGATGACCGAGACGCTGCTCGAGCCGCTCGGCGCCACGAACACGATGCTCGGCGTCGGCGAGAGCGACCTCTCCCGCTGCGTTCCTATCCGCAGCACTGTTCCGCTGGCAACGGCAGCATTGAACAGCCGGGCCGTCCGTACGGCCGTGATTCCCAGCGCGGGTATGTCCACGACCGCGAGAGATGCTGCGCGCTTCTACGAGATGCTGCTCAACGGCGGCCGAAACCGCACCGGGACACAGGTCATCTCACCGGAGATCCTGTCTCAGGCCACCGCTGCCAGTTCGACCGTCGCTGACGTCGACGGCTTCGCCCGCACCCCGATCCTCTGGGCGCACGGCTTCCAGCTCGGCGGCCGCACGCCCAGCCCCTTCCCGCCCCTCGGATCAGTCGTTAGTCCGCGAGCCTTTGGCCACAACGGGTCAAACGTCTGCGTCGCATGGGCCGACCCCGACCGCCGACTCGTCGTCGCCTACCTCACCAACTTGGTCGCCTCGAACGGCGCGCGTCACATGGCAGCCGTCTCCAACGCGGTTGCAGCAAGAGTTCGAGCCGGCCAACCAAGCTATTAACGAACCGCAGGTAGTATCGACTACGTTAGTCCGGCGGGAAAAGTGGAGCATGAGGAGGGCGTGGTCGAGATGACACCTAACGAACCCTCGCGGCCCGACCTCCTGGAGACGAACCACGAGGACAGCGGTAAACAGGTGATCAGAGGGATCTCGGCACTGCTCCAGGGTCCAGTCGGTGAACGCAACAGTGCGCTGGAGCTGGTATCCGGCGTTCGAGGAGTGAGACATCGGCTGCCGGATGATGCCAGAACGCGCGTTGCCCCATCGCTCGAACCCCGACCGGAGGCCGCGCACCCCTTGCTCGCCATAATCCCGGGATTGATCGACGATCGACACGGCGTGGCGCGCACAATCCCGGGATTAACTGACCACGCTGGCCGCATGGCACCGATCAAGCAGAAGCGACGCGCGCGCAACGGCGCCGTCACCGTGCCCGTCGAGGTTCAGATGCCACCCGTCCTCAAGGACGACGTCGACGGCGCTGCGAAGGCCTCGGGCGTATCTCGCTCGCTGTACTTCGAGCTTTTGCTGCAGCAGCTCCGCGACTCCACTGGGCACCTGCCCGTCTTGGCGCCCACGTTCGACATTGACCAGGAGGCGCATATTTCCGCCGCTTAGAAAGCGGCCCGCCGCGTGACGCGGCGGGCCGATCTAAGTTACGTGGTTCGAACCCTCACAGTTTGCCGACCTAGAGGTTCGATCCATCCAAAGTCACCAGCCCTCACGGGAGGCTTCTCCATGTCCAGCATCATACCTACGCCCCCAGGCCGAGCAACGCCGGCCTTCGTTTGTCGGCGTGTCGCGGCACTGTCATCCGACTCTGCTCGGGCGCCCTTCCAACCGCCTGCTGCCGCCGTAGCTTCGGCCTGGCGGTTCACAGACACGCCGGTACACGTCCCGGCAATGCATGCATTCGCTCGGAAGACTGCTCCCATGAGCGCAATCAAGGGTCGTGCAAAGCGAGCAGACAATGCTCCCACCGTGCTGCTTCAGGCGCGCGTCACTCCAGACGTACGCGAAGAAGTCAAGGCGGCCGCCGAGGCAAGTGGAGTCTCAGTGGCGTACTACCTCGACACTTTCCTGCGTGAGCTCGTTCAGATGAACGGTGCGCTCCCCCGCGTCGCAGCACCGCGACCCCAAGCAGAGGAGCTGCCGATCCCCGCCGCTTAAACGAAGGAGGCCCGCCGAAGCGGGCCTCACCAAGTTTCGTAGCTCGTACCCCGACACCGACCAAAGCAACGGGTCCGAGCTAATCAAAGTCACCACCCTCACGGGAGGCTTCTCTATGCCCGAAAGATTACACGACGGGCTGAGAGATTCAACGATGAATCTTTCAGCGAGCCGTCGCGGCTCGTCGACGACCACCGTTGACGCCTGGTCGCTGTCACGTCAGCTGAGCCCGCGCGACACCGTCCGGGTCATGCGCCGCGACGCCTACGGGCGCCTGAACGAGAACGCGTATCCGTCGGCGTACCTCGTCTCTGCCGTCGGTCCGAGCACCCCCTGGGCGATCTACCTCGCCGACGACGCTGGCATCTTCCGACTGCTCTGCTTCGACTTCGACGGCAAGGACTCGCACGGCGTCGACCCCGACCTCATGGAGCAGGCCGTCGACGACTGCGACGCGCTTTCCGCAGTGCTGCACGCCCACAACGTCCCGCACATCGTCTGCCAGTCCTCCGGAACGGGAGGACGCCACATCTGGGTCGGCCTTCAAAGCGGCGCATCCGCTGAACTCATCGCCCGACTGGCCGTTGCTGCTCGAGCGAACTACCGAACACTGGACCACGGCATGCTGCGCAACCCACGCACCGGCGCTGCACGGCCACCCCTCTCCCCCCATCGCGACGGCAGCGCATCGACGCTGCTGCGCGGACGCGCCGAGGATCTGCTGGAAGCCGTCGTGTCTTCGGCCTCGCTCGTTGAGGTGACGGAAGCTCTGGAAGCAATGAGCTCCCCTGTCCGCTCACTCGCGCTTGCTTCCACTGCAGCGGACGCGAAGCAGCGCCCCCAGCGCGGTCTCAGCGCTGCGGGCGCCGCGCGCATGGCGGCTGTCGGCGGTGGAGCAAATCCGTCATGGACGGCCTTCATGTGCCTGCTCTCCGCCGCACACGCTGGCTGGACACTGCCCGAAGTCGAGCATGCAGCTCGCACGGCGCCCGGCATGGAGCACTACCGGACCAAGAACACTGGCCGTGGCGGGCGCCGACCCCGCTCCCGTGAAGAAGCGGCAGAGCGGCTCGAGCGACAGTGGGAGAAGGCGCAGCAGTTTGCGGCTCTGCACGCCGTGCTGCCCTCCCCGCGTGAGCCTCGCGATCTGACGGAGCTCGAGGGCATCGTCGCGGCCGTCAGCGACCTTCTCGAACGATTCCGCGTGCATCCGGGCCGGTGGGGTCGCACCGAGCGCGCCGCGTCCGAGCGGACGATCCTCACCGCCCTGGCCTACCTCACCCTCCACACCGGCAAGCGCACCGTCGCCGCCTCCGTCCGAGATCTCGCACTGCTCTCCGGCCTCGGCCGCACCACAGCCGCCAGCGCCCTCCGGACGCTCCGCGAGGACGGCTACGTCCAGCTCGTCGCACGTGCCGAAGGAAGCAACGCGAGCGAATGGCGCTTGACCGGCACCTTTTCCACAAGCCCGAGCACAATCCGGACACAACCAGTTAATAACCCCCGCCCCCCCGGCCAGGTCTTCTCCGAGCGCGCGGTCTTCCTTGACCTGCTTGAGAAGGAACTCACCGATGCACGCCACGATCTCTTCACCCGCTCAGGTCTTGGACACCTCGCCGGGAAGGTCTACGCGCTGCTGAGACGCGAAGCATCCGTCACCGTCGACAGCACCGCCCGCATGCTCGGGGTGACCGCCCGCACCGCCGCCACAAGCCTTTCTCGCCTGCGCAGCCACCGACTCATCGTTAAGCACATCGACGGGTGGAGACGATCCCTTCGCGACTTGCGCACCACCGCAGCCCGAGCCCTCGGCATCGACGGCCTGCTCGAGGACCGCGCCTACCGCTACGGCATCGAACGCGAAGTCTGGGCCTGGTGGCAAGCCGAACTCGCCCACCGCTCCTCCGCACCAAGGGAACGCCCTCGACGCCCACACGTCACCAGCCGCCCCCTCTTCGAGGACTCCTCCGCTGGGGAACGTGTGTGGCCGCTCTACCCCCGCGACGCCGCCGGCCGCGGCGATCACCGAGAAGCCCTTCACTGGGGACGCACCGGCATGCTCGCCCCCGGCTCCCTCTGGTGGTCCTCCGTCGCCGCCTAACCGCGGAATCGACGGAGCTCGATCGGCATCGACGCGCCCGACCACTCCCCCGCCGTCCCGCAGAACCACCGAGCACGGGGGCATTGTCGGACCCTCCGACCTACACTCGACCGATATCGAACACATGTTCGAATGGTGCGGAGGTGTTTCGATGAGCGTGACGATCGTGGAGCGGATATCGATCCCCTCACTGGACACCGTGACGCTTGCATTCCTCGTCGCCGGCGAAGCAGTCGCGGCCGGGTTCCCCTCCCCGCGCAGGACTACTTCGACGGCTCCCTCGACCTCAACGACCACCTGATCCGCGACAAGACCTCCACATTCATCGTCCGCGTTTCCGGCGAGAGCATGATCGGCGCCGGAATCAGCGACGGCGACGAACTCGTCGTCGACCGCTCCCTCACCCCCAAGCACGGCAACGTCGTCGTCGCGATCCTCGACGGCGAACTGACCGTCAAACGCCTCGAGCTCTCCCCCAGCGGCGTGACCTTGCGCGCCGAGAACCCCGAATACCCGCCGATCCACGTCCCGGAGCTCAGCAACCTTCAGGTGTGGGGCGTCGTCACCGTCTGCCTGCACCACCTGCATCGTGCGCTCTGAGCGGCGCATCGGCTTGGTCGACGTGAACTCGTTCTACGTCTCCTGCGAGCGACTCTTCGACCCCAAGCTACAGCGCCGGCCCGTCGTCGTCCTCTCCAACAACGACGGCTGCGTGGTCGCCCGCTCCGACGAGGCCAAACAACTCGGCATCGAGAACGGCACCCCCTGGTTCAAGATCGAACCCCTCATCCGCTCCGGACGCCTCCCCGAAGTCATCGCCCGCTCCAGCAACTACGAGCTCTACGGCGAGCTCTCCGCCCGCGTCATGGAACTCCTCGGCCGCTACTCCGCCTGGCAGGAGGTGTACTCCATCGACGAATCCTTCCTCGGCGTGGACGGCAACGTTGCCGAGCGAGCCAAGATCGGCCGCGCCATGCGCGCTGCCGTCGCTCGAAATGTTGGCCTGCCCGTCTGCGTGGGCTTCGGACCCAGCAAGACCCTCGCGAAGTTCGTCAACAAGGGCGGCGCGAAGAAGCACCCGCGCCTCGGCGGGGTCTGCGACACCGACTGGTACACCCCCGAGCAGCTCGACGCGCTCATGGCCTCCCAGCACGTCACCGAGTTGTGGGGCGTCGCCGGCCGCACCGGGAAGCGCCTCGCGGAACTAAACATCAACACGATCCGCGACCTCCGCGACGCGGACCCCGCGCTCATCCGGAAGAAGTTCTCCGTCGTCCTGCAGCGCTCCGTCTACGAGCTGCGCGGCATCGACTGCATCCCCCTAGAAGCCGCCCGCACCGTACGCGACCAGCTGATCTTCTCCCGCTCCTTCGCCACCCCCGTGACGACGATCGCAGACATGGAGCAGGTGCTCTCCGTCTACGCCCAGCGCGCCGCGCACCGCCTCCGTGCGCAGGAGTCGGTCACGAAGACGATGAGCGTGTTCGCGTCGACGTCGCCGTTCGCGGACACGCCCTACGAGTCCGCAGGCGGCCTCGCCGGCTTCCCTGTCCCTACCGACGACCCGGTAACGATCGTCAAGGCCGCGATCGGCACGCTGCGGCCGCGGTTGCGCGAGAGAGCGCGGTACGTCCGGGCCGGCGTCATCCTCACCAACCTCTCCCCCAAGAACTCCCACGCCTTCCTCGACGTCTTCGATGCCGCCTTCGACACCAAGGGCCTCGGCGCCACCATCGACGCCGTGACCAAGCGCCACGGCCGCTCCGCCGTCGGCCTCGGACTCGCCGGGATCCGCAAGGGACCCGTCTGGACGATGAAGCGCGGCGCACTCTCCCCACGCTCCACAACCCACTGGGGCGAACTGGCGACGGCATTCGCGCACTGACCGCAGCTGCAGGCATGCGGAGACGTCAACCAGATTGCGGTATGAGTTCCGAACTCTCGAAGGTCCAGAACTACGGAGTCTGTAGGTTTGTAGCTCGTCGGGACCACGAAATCTGTATGTACCAGAGCCACGAACTTCGTAGGTCACGTCCCAAGACGGGAGCGCAATGCGACAAGAAGGACCGACGAGGGCACATATACAGAGTTACAGACTTCGGAGTTCTGTAGATCGTATACGTAGACGACGGGCCGAAGCTGCTGGCGATGGCAGCGGAGGACTCCGGCGCACCACCTGGCCCTGGTGGAACGAGCCGAACTCGAGCGCTAGAAGAGATCTGCTCCGTAAGCATCCGTCGATACGCCAGCCCCGCTCGGAGGACGACCAGGTGCGGCTTGGATCGTCGAGGGCAACGGCCAACCACACTCTGGAAGGCTCAGAACTACGGAGTCTGTAAGTTTGTAGCTTGTCGGACCACGATGTCTGTAAGTACCAGAGTTACGAACTACGTGGGTCACGTCGCGAGACGGGGGCGCAGCGCAACAAAGAAGACCGACGAGGGCACATATACAGAGTTACAGACTTCGGAGTTCTGTAGATCGTATACGTAGACGACGGGCCGAAGCTGCTGGCGATGGCAGCGGAGGACTCCGGCGCACCACCTGGCCCTGGTGGAACGAGCCGAACTCGAGCGCTAGAAGAGATCTGCTCCGTAAGCATCCGTCGATACGCCAGCCCCGCTCGGAGGACGAACAGGAGCGGCTTGGGTCGTCGAGGGCAACGGCCAACCACACTTCGTAAGTGACAGACTTCCGATGTTTGTGAGCTTCAACCGAACTTTGGTAGTCTGTAACTACGGAAGTGATAGGAGCATCTATGCGCATCGTGTCCCTGGCAAATCAGAAGGGCGGGGTCGGAAAGACGACGAGTTTGATGAACCTTGCGGCTGTCGCCGCTAAGAATGCGCGAGTCCTCGTGGTCGACGTCGACCCCCAACAGTCGACGACCATGTGGGCGGCTCGGGCGGGGAGCGGCTGCCCTTCGACTTCGCGGAGAACACCGACCCCAACACGCTCGTACGGCTGCGGGAGCTGCCGTATGACGTGGTGTTCGTGGATACGCCAGGGAACCTGACTGATACGGCAATCCTCGGAGCCGTTCTCGACGTCTCCGACTTCGCGATCGTGCCGATGGTTCCAGAAGCGCTTGCTGTCGATCCGACGCGCAACACGATCAGCAAGCTCATCGAGCCGCGAGACATTCCTTATCGAGTCTTGCTCGGCAAGGTGGACATGCGTGTACCGAACCTCCTCGAAGACTGGGTCAATCTCGTGGACGTAAGCCTCAAGCTCCCTCGCTTCAAGCAGCACATACGACAGTACAAATCGATCAGCGATTCACCGCTCACCGGAGACGTTGTGACGCAGTACCCAGACACCAGACAAACCGCCAACGCGATTTACGACTACAACGCGGTCGCCCTGGAGCTCACCTCCATCTGGGCGCACTCGACCCCGAGGAGCTCCTAATGGCCCGTCAGGACCTCAGCGCAATGCTGTCCACGCCAGCTCAGGCGAATTCGTCTCCTACCCTGCCCGTGGCAGCACCAGAGGCGGTGGAACCCGCCCCAGCGTCCAAGACAAGTCGGACGGGGGACGCCGCTCCGGCAGCTCGGCGGGATCCAGTGGAGGAAGCTGGCTACCGATCCTTCGCCAGGAAGGAGGCGAGAGTTCGAGACGATCAGTACACCGCACTGACTGCGCACGCGCGTCGACTCACGCGAACCAGGCCTGCCGGGACCGAGCGAATAACGGAGAACACTCTCATCCGAGTAGCGATCGATCTTCTTCTCGAGAAAAGCGATCAGATCGCGGGCGGGTCGGAGGCGGAAATTCGGAAGTCTGTTGGTCTGTAAGTAACAGACTCAGCGGGGAAGTCGTCCATGGCAGCCACCCTTGAGCAGGTCCTCCGCTTGGGCATCTCTACTGACCAGGATGGCCCTTCGATAGAATGATCTATAGGAGGTGGTTGCCATGTCGATCGCACAGACGCCCGATGGGGATACCGTTCGCCGGCTGCGCAGCCGTCAGGTCGTGACGAGAGTGTCGTACCTCCGGGAGCTGCGCCGCGCCGCGCAGGACACGACACAGACGCAGCTCGCGCGCCTGATCGGTATCTCCCAGCCCTCCGTCAACAGCGCCTTGAAGTCCGCGGCCGCCGTGCCGGACGTGCGCCCCGGGTTCTCCGGCGCCACCACGTACGAGATCGCCCAGCGCTACGACGCGGGCGAGCTGACGCGCGAGCAGACCATCGATGAGCTCGGCCGCTGGTCTTACCGGCCCGGCTCGCCCAGCGACGGCTTCGACTGGACGACCGCGGACGCGGGGAGTTCGAGGACGTCGGGCGCGCGTTCAGTGAGCACCTGATCGACGCGGAGATGTACGACGAGATCCTCACCCGCTACAGCGAGCAAGGTCGGTGACGGGCGAGGACTCGTCAGCGATCGCCGCGCACCGCGAGACGGTGCGTGAGTGGGCTCGGGCCGGCGGCCCGCTGAGCCCTGCCAGCGAGCGGGCGACGGTCAACAACCGAGACTGGTTCGTCCGCGACCCTGACGGCGTGGACCGCCCGCGCGCCGCGCGCCGGCAGCTGCACGACCGCCTGGTCGCCTCCTACCGCGATGAGTTCCCTGACGTCCGTGCAGAGCGGAAGGCGATCATCCTCGCTGGCCCGCCGGGGGCCGGGAAGTCGACCGTCCTCGCGGATGTGCTCGGCGCCGACCGCGGCGCGTGGATCACCGTCGACGCGGACGAGTTCAAGCGGGCCCTGCTCACCGAGGCGATCAAGGACGGCAGCTACGCCCGCGCGATCATGCCGCCCGAGGTCCGCGCCGCCGAGGCTGCGGGGGAGCGGTTCTTCCCGCTCGAGCTGGCCTCCCTCGTGCACGAGGAGTCCTCCCAGCTCGCGATCCGCGTCCGCAACGAAGCGGTGCGGGACGGGCTGAACGTCGTGATCGACACCGTGCTCTCCTCGCCCGAGAAGGCCGTCGAGCTGGGGCAGCGACTCGGGTCCGTCGGCTACAGCGTCGAGGTCATCGACGTGGAGGTCCCGTTCGAGCTGTCGGAGTCGCGGATTGCCGGCCGTTGGCAGCAGTCCTACGAACGCGCCCTCGACGGGGCCGACGAGCTCGGCGGCCGATGGGTGCCCAGCGAGTACGCCCGCGGCGTCTACGCCGGCCCTGACGGCCGATCCCTCCCCGAGGTCGCCGCCGAGCGGCTGGCCGAAACCGGACCGACCGTCATGCGCTACCGCCGCTACAGCACTCCCGCCGAAGGACAACCGCGCACGCTCGACGTCGACAAATCGCGCACCGCGTTCGGAGAACCCCTGATCGACACGACCCTCGCGCAAGCACGAGCGACCGTCACCCGCAGCTTCCCCACGTCGCCGGCGCAGGCGCCGGACCGCGGCGACCGAAGCCGCTAGACCCACTGCCGGCGGCGCCCGTCAGCAGATCGCCCTCTTCCTCTACCCGTTCCGGGGGCCGCTAGACGCGGCACCGGCGATGCCGGGGGAGGGAGGCCGCTGCGCGGCCCATTCCCCTGCGTTTTCTTCACCTCTCCGCGGTTTCAACCTATTTCGCTCCACCGGCTGCGTGCCACCGATCCCGAACGCGGTCGCTGCGCTCCCTCACATCGCTCGTGATCGGCGTCACTCCGCCGCCTCCACTCAAACGGTTTTCCCCGCCGGAGAGGCAAAGAAAAACGATCAGCCAGAGGGAGACACACCATGAGTGAGCAGCGCGGCACCCGTACCGAAGTCATCACGAGCGAGTACCACGGACCCGGAGCGGACGGGATCAGCCGGACCGCCCGTCAGGTGGTCATCGTCGGCGCCGGTGGCCGTGACCCGGTGACCGAGCAGACCCCGGCCGTGCACCTGGTCACCCGCGAGGGCCGCGCGGGGCTTCCCGGGGTGACGTTGCAGCACTTCGAGCCCGTCGAGGCCCTGCCCGCGGATCGCGTCGGCTACATGGCCTCCGGCGCCTACGTCGTCGTGCCGGTCGACGTCGCGCGAGCGCTCGACCTGTACCCGGCCGCCTACGCGCTGCACGACCGCAGCGAGACGCCCGCCGACTACCGCGACAACGACTGACTCCCCCCGAACCGAGAAGGAGAACCGACATGCTCACCATCACCCACACCCCCGAAGCCGGAACCCTCATCGAGGGCACCAGCCGCGGCGACGGCACCGCCGAGATCCTCAAGGCGACCGGCTGGCGCTGGGGCCGCTCCATCGGCGCCTGGTACGTCCCGCAGTCCCGCGACCGCCTCCCGAAGTGGTGGACCATCAACCGCGCCGCGACCGCCCTGCGCGACGCCGGACACGAGGTCACCATCGAGGCCGAAGAGACATTCCGCCCGACCGCGGAGGCGGAGGCGGCGACCCTCGAGCGCCAGGCGGCCCGCGTCGACGCGCTCGACGCGAAGGCCGACCGGCGGGCCGCGGACGCCGACACCGCCGACGCGGCCGCGCGCCGCGCATTCGACCGACTCCCCGAGGGTGGCGAGCCGATCAAGATCGGCCACCACTCCGAGACGCGGCACCGCAACGCGATCGAGAAGGCCCACAACGCGATGGGCCGCAGCGTCGAGGCCGACCGCGAGGCCACCCGCGCCCGCGCCCGCGCCGACGTCGCCGCCCACACCACCGAACACCGCTACGCCCCCGGAATGGTCGCCCGCCGCATCGACCGCCTCGACACCGAGATTCGCGGTTACACGCGGAAGATCGAGGGCAGCTCCCACAACTTCGGCGGTGGCTACATCGAGACGACCGCCCCCGCGACCGGCGCCTACCGGGAGCGACTGCTCACCCAGCGCGCGCAGCTCGAAGACCAGCGCGACTACTGGTCGGACGTCCGCGAGGCGCAGGCCGCTGCGGGACAGGTCACGATCCACAGCCGCGAGACGATCGCCAAGGGCGACGCGATCAAGCACCGGTTCGGCTGGCACGTCGTGACCCGCGTGAACCCCAAGAGCGTGACCGTCGCCCTCGACTGGAACGACGGGACCCGCCCCTACAAAGTCGCCTACGCCGACGTCCAGGGGCACCGCACCGCTATCGAAGTCGACGCCGCCCGCCAGGCCGCAGCCGAGGAGGCAGCTCAGGAATCGGCCGCGGCGAGCTGAACGGGATTGGGCTACCTACCTACATAGGTAGGTAGCCCGTGAGGGGCGCCCCCTCACACTTCCCGGCGTCCCCGTTCCGGGGCGCGAGCTGCACTCGCGCAGCGGCGACGGAGCGCCACCCAGAGGCCCGCCCGGCTGCGCCGGCCGCCCTAGTTCGCCCGGTGGGCTCACGCTTTTTGCCGTGAAGCCTTCGGCGGCTCCCTCCGCTTCGCTGCGGTCGTAGCTACCTACGGGCTCCGTTCAAGTGGCTGCGCCACCGGCTCCTCCGAGACTTTCGGCACGCGGTCGCTGCGCTCCCTTATTTCGCGCCGAAACTCTCTCCACCCGCCGCCCTCCGGGTTGCACTGCGCCCTCCGGTTGCTAAGGCGGAGAACCGCCTTCCTTACCGTTATTTCCGTGGATTCGGGGCAGTTGTAGGCTCCGGAACGCGCCAGGGGTCTCGGGTATGGCTGACCGCCTTCAGCCGCCTGATGGCACGCCGTGATTAGCCGCCCGGGACCACGCAACGGCAGGACCGCTCATTGAGAAACGCGACCAGATCGCCCCGTAAGGACATGCCGGCAAGGTCGTTCACGGCGCACCGCACCCCTCGACGGAAGGACCCTGCGTGCCCCAACTCTGGGCCGGTATCGATGCCGGCAAGACCGAACACCACTGCGTCGTCATCGATGGCAACGGAACAAAGCTGCTCTCGCAACGGTTCAAGAACCGCGAAGCGTCGATCCTGACCCTGATGGGCGACGTCGCGTCCCTGCCGGGCGGTACCGATGTCGCCTGGGCGACGGACCTCAACCATGGCGGGACGGGGCTGCTGCAAACGCTCCTCAGCTCGCACGCGCAGCCGCTGTTCTACATCTCGGGCCGCGTCGTGCACCACGCCTCGGGTGCCTACCGTGGCGAGGCGAAGACGGACGCGAAGGACGCGGTGATCATCGCCGACCAGGCCAGGACCCGGCGAGACGTGACGCTGATGCGTCAGGCCGATGAGGTCACGACGGAGTTGCGCCTGCTCTCGGCGCGTCGGGAGGATCTGGTGCACGACCGTACCCGCGCAGTGAACCGGCTGCGCGCCATCCTGGCCCACTACTTCCCGTCACTCGAGGGAGCGTTCAACTACGCGACGACCAGGGGACCTCTGGTGCTGCTCACCCGATACGCGACACCCTCCGCCATCAGGCGGATGGGCGAGAGCCGGCTGGCGTCATGGTTGAAGGGGCAGGGCTGCTGGAAGTCCGCGGCCGTGGCGAAGACGGCGGTCGACGCTGCTCACGAGCAGGCGTCGGTCGTCGTGGGGGAGGGGGCAGCGGCTCGGCTGGTGAGCCGCTCCGCGCGTGATCTGCTCCGCATCCGCGACGAGGTCGCGGAGCTCGATGCGGAGATCGAAGCCGTTCTGCAGGACAGCAGGTCCGCGGATCTGCTGGTGTCGATTCCGGGCTTCGGGCGCAGGCTCGCCGCGGATTTCCTCGCCGCGACCGGCACTGACCTCGCCGCGTTCGAGACGCCCGACCGGCTCGCCAGCTCGCGGGCCTCGCTCCGGTACCGCGTGATTCCGAGAAGATCTCCGGCAACCACCACCGGCCACGGCGCTACGACCGGCGGCTGTTGAACGCCTGCTTTCAAGCGGCGTTCATCGCCTCGAGGAACTGCCCGGTCTCGCGCTCGTTCTACGAACGGAAACGACGAGAGGGCAAGTCGCACAAGCAGGCGCTGATCGCCCTCGCCCGGCGCCGCATCAACGTCATCTGGGCGATCTTCCGCGACCAGACCAGCTACATCCCCTCACCAGCAGGCCCTGCCGATTCCGCGTCGCTGACGCTACGGGCTGGATCCGGCGGATGAGGCGCGTCGCTAGCGGGCGCGGAAGATGCACTCGGTGGAACAGCGCTCGTCCCGGTCAGGGCACGCGGCGAGATCGTGGTCCGCGCGATTCAGGCGACGGCGCAGCTCGTCGAGCCTCGCCCGCTTCTCGTCCAGTTGCCGCACCCGCTCCGCGAGCAGCGGGCGCAGGCCGTCGCGGACGTCCGTACAGGAGGTGGTTTCGAGGGCACGTAGGTGCCGGCCGATGTCCTCGAGCGGGAGGCCGAGTTCCTTGCTGGACTCGATGAGGTCCAGGCGTGCGAGCACGTCCGCGTCGTAGTCGCGGTACCCGTTGCTGCTGCGGCCGGGGGTGATGAGTCCGATGGACTCGTAGTACCGCAGCGCCGTCGCGGAGACGCCGCTGCGCTTGCTGACGTCCGAGATCCGCACACCCAGACCCTACGGCTCCCGGCCCCGCTTGACCTTCGCGCGGCTCGAACGTTTACCGTTGCACCCCGTGCCCCTCCTTCTTCCCGGTCTGCTGTCGTGAGCGCGCTCGTCGCCTGGCTCGAGCACCGCCAGATCGCCCTCTACCTCGCCGCGATCGCTGCCGGCGCCGCGCTCGGGCTGCTGCTGCCCGCCGCGCACCGTCTGGAGGTCGCGATCGAGCCGGTGCTCGCGCTGCTGCTGTTCGCCACGTTCCTCGGCGTCCCGTTCGCCGCGATCGGCCGGTCACTGCGCGACGGCCGATTCCTCGCCGCGGTCGGGGTCGTGAACTTCGTCGTCGTGCCCGTCGTCGCCTACGGCCTGTCCCGGTTCGTAGCGGACACTCCTTCGCTGCTGTTCGGGGTGCTGTTGGTGCTGCTGACGCCGTGCATCGACTACGTGATCGTCTTCGCCGGCCTCGCCGGAGGCGCGTCCGATCGGCTGCTCGCCGCGGCGCCGCTGCTGATGCTCGCGCAGATCCTGCTCCTGCCGCTGTACCTGCTGCTCTTCCTCGGGCCGGAGGGCGTCGCCGTTGTCGAGGTAGGCCCGTTCGCGCGCGCGTTCCTGCTGCTGATCGTCGTGCCGCTCACCGCGGCCGCTCTCGTGCAGGCCCTCGGCCGCCGGCACCGGGCGGGCCGGGTCATCGAGTTGACGATGCTCGGCCTCATGGTGCCGCTGATGATGGGGACCCTGTTCGTCGTCGTCGCCTCCCAGGCCGGCGCCGTCGGCGCGGCCTCGGGACAGCTGCTCGTCCTCGTCCCGATCTACGCGGGGTTCCTCGTCGTCATGATCGCCGCCGGTCTGGGTGTCGCCCGCCTCTTCCGTCTCGAGTACTCCGCGGCGCGTGCGCTCGTGTTCAGCGGAGCGACCCGCAACTCCCTCGTCGTCCTGCCGCTCGCGCTCGCGCTGCCCGCGTCGCTCGCGCTCGCACCGGTCGTCGTCGTCACCCAGACCCTCGTGGAGCTCGTCGGCATGGTCGTCCTCGTCCGCCTCGTCCCGCGTCTCGCACCGGCACGGACTGGCGCGCCTTCCTCGACCCGCTGAGCGGGAGAGCTTCGGACTGATGGCGCACTGGTCTTCGCTCGGCAGTGACGTCATCGTCGTCTCGCGCTGCTCACTTCCCGGATGCGGGAGCTGTCGAGCCGTCCTCGGACGTAGACCAGACGGCGTGAGCTCCGGTGTCGCCGATCTGGATGACGTTCGCAGTCGCTCCCACTGCGACGACGATCGCGAGAGCGGCGAGGATCAGCGAGGGGACTGACCGAGCGCTCCGTCCGCTCGTGGCGGCGGAGTTCTTCCCGCGGGCGCGGAACCAGAGCCAGTGCGCGACGCAGAGGACGAACAGTCCGGCGGCCCAGGGCAGCAGGTGATCGCCGAGCTCGGCGTGGCGTTCGAGTGCTGCGGAGGGGTCGACCTGCCGTTCGAGCGCTTCGCCGGCCTGGGTGGCGAGCGGGACTCCGAGAAGGGCGACGAGGGCGGTGATCGGAGTGATCACGCCCAGGCGTCGGCGGGCGGCCGGCCAGACGCTGCCGAGGATGAGCATCAGGGCGGCGAGGGGAAGTAGGACGACGACGAAGTGGACGAGGAGGGGGTGGAGGGGGAGGCCGTTGATCTGCCAGTCGGTCATTGCGCGTCTCGCTTTCGGAAGAAGGGTCGCGCTGTGGTGCTGCAGGTGGTCATGGGTCAGCGTCCGGTGAGGGTGGTCAGCAGGTCTTGGATGCTCGTCTTCTCGGCGGCCGGGTCGGGGCTGCCGGAGCGGACGGAGGAGAGGACGGGGTCGATCTGCTGGTCGACGTAGGTCCAGGTCTGGCAGTTCGCGGCGCTGAGTGCGGGCTCCGCGTCGTCCCAGGCGGTCTCGAGGTCGGCGGCGCGAGCTTTCGCGCCGGACTGGTCGCCGCTGGTGACGAGGGCGAGGGTGTCGGCGGAGATCGTCTGGAAGTTCTGCACGTCGGCGGCCGGGAAGTCCGCCTGCACCGACGCCTCTGCGTCGGCTGCGGACGGTGTTCCCGACGTGTCGCAGGCCGGGGCCGCGCCTTCCGGTGCCGGAGTGGTGTGCGGCTGGCTGTTCGTGAAGGCGAGCAGTCCGACGACGGCGACGGCGAGGATCGCCAGCGCCACGAGCGAGCGGCGCTCTCGCGCGATGGGTGGGTTGTGGTGCTCCGGCGCGCCCTTGTCGACGTCGGCCTTGCTGAGGGAGAGGTACACGACGGTGGCGAGGATCGCGAGAAGGAAGACGATGCTGGTGACGAAGGTGCCGAGGCCGAGGCCCTGCTCGTCGGGGGAGAGGCCGAGCCAGTCGCCGATGTTGGCGCCGAGGGGGCGAGTCAGGATGTAGGCGATCCAGAACGCGAGGACGGGGTTCGCTCCGTAGCGCCAGAGTCCGGTGACGATCGCGATCAGGGCGAGGGGCAGGAGGATCGAGACGCCGGGACCCCAGCCGGTGAGCTCGAGGGTCCAGTCGCCGAGCGCGGTGCCGAGCGCGAAGGTGACGAGGACGGTGAGCCAGTAGAACGCCTCGCGCGGGGTGGTGTCGATGCTGTGGATGGAGAGGGTGCGCTCCTTCGAGAACCAGACGCCGAACACGATCGCGAGCAGGACCGAGAAGACGAGGGAGCTGGCCCAGAGGGGCACGCCGAGCTGGTCGGTGAGGATGTCGGTGAGCAGGGTGCCGGTGACGCTCATGACGACTACGGTCAGCCAGTACGCGGCGGGCACGTAGCGACGCAGCCGCATCTGGATCGCGAGGACGCCTGCGGTGACGATGATGAAGATCACGGCGGTCGCGATGAGGCCGACGCCGAGGACCATGTTGATCCAGTCGGCGAAGCTCTCCCCGACGGTGGTGCAGAGGATCTTGATGATCCAGAACCAGATGGTGACCTCGGGGACCTTGCTGAGCAGCCGGTGCACCGGGAAGCGGGTCGTCGTCGTTGAAGTGTCCATGCCCGCAGAGTCCCAGCCGGGACGGGGGCGGCGGCTCGGGATGCGCCCTGCTGTGTTGTGTTTGCTCACAACGACCCGGAGCTCCCCGACCGCGATCAGGTCGGCACCGAGCGGAGCAGCTGAGGCTCTGTGGTTTCACAACGGATGCGGGGAAATCCTCCGCCGCCACAGGCCGGGCGTTCGTAGCGTGGAGTCCTTCGACGCGCTCCGCGTCGAGAGACGAGGACGACACTGATGCCGAACCGGGAACCCGCGACAGACGGTGCGATCGCGTATCGGGCGGCGCGGCGCTGGCCGCTGATCTCGGCGGGCCTCGCGGTGCTGCTCACGGGACTCCTGGCCGCGCTGGTCTTCTATCGGGAGCACGACAAGCCGTTCGGGTTCGACACCGCGTGGATGAACGAGGTCGTCGAGCACCGGTCGACGTTCTGGCTGGTGCCGTCGCTGGTGATGAACAGCCTCGGCGGCGGGATCGTCGGCACGATCGTGGTCCCGCTCGTCGTGTTCGCTGCGCTGCTGATCTGGCGGGGTCGGTGGGCGGCGACGTACTTCGCGATCGCCGCGCCGCTGAGCGGGCTGCTGGTGCAGGTGCTCAAGAACGCGGTCGGGCGTCCGCGGCCGCTGGAGATCCTCGTGAACGCCGACTTCGGCTCGTTCCCCTCCGGCCACAGCGCGAACGCCGCGACGACCGCGGTGGTCCTCGCGATCGTGTTCCCGCTGTGGTGGGTCCGCATCGCCGGCGCCGTGTACACGGTGGCGATGATGCTCAGCCGCACCTATCTCGGTGCGCACTGGATCTCCGACACCGTCGGCGGGCTGCTCCTGGGCGCGGGAGTGGCGCTGATCGTCTGGGCGCCGCTCGCGGTCCAGCTGCACATCGAGCGCGTGTCGTCACCGCCGCCCCCTCTGGCGCCGGAGCGCCCGACGGCGGGCCCTCGGCTGACGAACCGTCAGGGCTGAGGCTTCACCACCTCGCCGCGGAGGATCGTCAGGAGGACGACGGCCACGATCGACCCGGAGGCGATCAGGCCCGCGAGCACGACGATCTGGAAGATCCCCGCCGCGACGGGCGAGAGTCCGCCGAAGACGGCGCCGATGAACGCACCGGGCAGGACGACGAGACCGGTGGTCCTCGTCTGGTCGGTCAGCGGGACGAGCCCGGTCCAGGCCGCTTCCCGCGCCAGGCCGATCGTGGCCTGCCGCGGCCGGGCGCCGAGAGCCAGCCAGCCCTCGACCTGGTCCCAGCGGTCGGCGAGCGTCGCGGCCAGCGCTCGGCCGGTGACGGTGGCGACGGTCATCGCGCCGCCGAGGAGGATCCCGCCGACCGCGAGGACGTAGCGGCCAGTGAACGGGACGGCCCCGAGACCGAAGACGATCCCGGCGCTGAGCGCGACGCCGGCCGCCATCGCCGCGGTGACGGCGAGGACCGTGCGCCGGGAGCGTCCGAGGCGGCCGGCCGCGGTGAGCACCGCGGCACCGAACATGACGACCAGGAAGAGCAGGACCCAGCGGATGTCCGCGACGACTCCCGAGAGGATCACCGCGAGCACCCCGAGCTGAACAGCCCCACGGAGGATCGCCAGCGCCGGCCGCGCGAACGAGACGACCCCGAACGCGCGGAGTACGGCCACGGAGACTGCCGCGCAGATCGCGACCGCCGCGACCACGACCGCCGGAGTCAGCTGGTCGATGGGCGTTCCTGAATGACCCAGGTGTTGCCGTCGGGGTCGGTGAAGAAGACGAACGAGTTCCACTCCCCGCCGCGGCCCTCGAGCCGGACCCCGTCCTCGAGATACGACACCGGGCTGACGTCCACGCCGCGCTCGGCGAGTTCGGCACGGGCTGCGTCGATGTCGTCGACGACGAGCTGCAGCCCTTCCAGGCGGGTGGAGCCTGCCTTGAGCTGGATGCTGCTGTGCGAGCCGGGCGGGGTGAGCTGCACGATGCGCATCTCGTCGCTGATCCGCACGTCGAGGTCGAGGTGGAACCCGACCTGGTCGGCGTAGAACGCTTTCGCCCGGTCGACGTCCCCGACGCTGACGGGCACGACTTCGAGATTCCACTGCACAGGACAGCCTTTCGCAAGGGTGGCGGACGAGGTAGCGGGCGTCGCCGTCCAGTGTGTCCGGTAGGACCCCCGCCGGGCAATCGGGTCAGCTGGCCGCGATCGTCCCGGTTAGCAGCAGCCCGGACAGGACGAGGGCGAGGGCGACGCGGTACGCGACGAAGACGCCGAAGCCGTGGCCCGCGACGAAGCGCAGCAGCCACGCGATCGACGCGTACGCGACCACGAAGGAGACGACGGTGGCGACGAGCGTGGGGATCCAGCCGACGCTCGCGCTGACCTCGGACGCGGCGGTCGCCGCTTCGTAGGCTCCGGCGGCGGTGAGCGCGGGGATGGAGAGGTAAAACGCGAACTTCGTCGCGGTCACTCGATCGAGCCCGCGGAACAGGCCTCCACTGATGGTCGCTCCGGAGCGAGAGACGCCGGGGATCAGCGCGATGCACTGCACGAGGCCGATGATGACCGCGTCCTTCCGGGTGATCGCGCGGCGATCCTTGGCCTGGGCGCCGACGCGTTCGGCGACGAGCATCACGACGCTCCAGCCGAGCAACGCGGCGACGACCACCCACAAATTGCGCAGGCCGCCGCTGATGAGGTCCTTGCCGAGGAACCCGATGATCCCGATCGGGATCGATCCGAGGATCACGTACCAGGCGATCCGGTAGTTCGTCCGCTTGCGCTGCGAAGAGTGCCGCAGCCCGACGAACCACGCGACAGCGAGCTCGGCGATGTCCTTCCGGAAGTACAGGAGCACGGCGGCGATCGCGCCGATCTGGATGATCGCGGTGAACGCGGTCACCCCGACGTCGTCGACCTTCAGGCCCATCAGCTTCTCGGCGATGGTGAGGTGCCCGGTGCTGGAGACCGGGAGGAACTCGGTCAGCCCCTCGATGACGCCGAGGATGATCGCCTGGAAGATGTCCATCGAGTCCGTTCTGGTCGGGGAGGAGTCGCGAGGGTTCCCGCGAGCGCTTCCGAGAGTAGGGATCGCGACGGCCGTGCTCGGCCGGAAACCGGGCCGCTGTGTGCATCTTCAACGACCCCGGCGAACACCCCAGCATCCGGCACCGCAGGCTCCTCGAGCATGACGGGATGACGCACCTCGCCGCCCCGCGCCGAACACCGCCCCTTCGACCTCGCGGCAGTGTTCTCGCCGGCCGCTACGGCGCCTCCACGGTGCCCGAGGCGACGGCGCTGTTCTGGATCCTCAAGGTGCTGACCACCGGGATGGGCGAGACGGCGTCGGACTTCCTCGCGACCGCGTTCGACCCGGTGATCGTGGTCGGCCTGACCGGGCTCGCGTTTCTCGCGGCCCTCGCCCTGCAGTTCGCGGTCCGCCGGTACATCCCCTGGGTCTACTGGCTGGCCGTGCTGATGGTGAGCGTCTTCGGCACGATGGCCGCCGACGTGCTGCACGTGGTCGCCGACGTCCCCTACCTCGTCTCCACTCTCGGGTTCGCGGCGGCTCTCGCCGCGGTCTTCGCCGTGTGGTGGCGGGTGGAGCGGACGCTGTCGATCCACTCGATCACGACACCGCGCCGGGCCCTTTTCTACTGGCTCGCCGTCTCCGGGACGTTCGCACTCGGCACGGCCGCCGGTGACCTGACCGCGACGACCCTCGGGTTCGGCTACCTGCCCTCCGCCGTCCTGTTCGCGGCGATCATCGCGGTGCCGGCCCTCGCGCACCGGTTCACGGGGAGGAACGCGGTCCTCGCGTTCTGGTCCGCCTACGTCGTCACCCGGCCGCTCGGGGCGTCGGTCTGCGACTGGCTCGCGGATCCGGTGCGCCGCAGCGGGCTCGGGCTGGGTACGGGACCCGTCACTCTGACGGCCCTGGCGGTGTTCCTGCTGCTGGTCGCCGTGATCGCGGCCGGCCGTCGACCGCGCGCGGCCGTCCCGGCGCCGACCGTCTGACGTCCGCGGTCAGGCGGCGTCGCGGCGGGCACGGTTCCTCTGCCGCCAGTAGGTGAGGGCGATGCCGGCGAGGCTGAGAACGACGATGCCGACGAGGACGATGTCGATGTACTTCCCGACGAAGTCCGCGACGCCGGGGATCCGGGCGAGGAAGAAGCCGAGCAGGATGACGCCGGTGGACCAGACGGCCGCCCCGAGGGCGTTGAAGCCGACGAAGTGCGCGTAGTGCATCCTTCCGACGCCGGCGGCGACGGGGGCGAAGGTGCGCACGACCGGGACGAAGCGGGCGATGGTGACCGCCCATCCGCCGAAGCGGTCGAAGAACGACTGGGTGCGGGCGACGCTCGAGCGGCTGAACAGGCCGCTGTCCTTGCGCTCGAAGATCCGCGGGCCGGTCTCGCGGCCGATGACGAACCCCAGCTGATCGCCGAGGAAGGCGGACCCGGCGACCATCAGGATCACGACCGGCACCGGGAGGGAGACCACACCGGTCGCGACGAAGACACCGGTGAAGAAGAGGAGGGTGTCGCCGGGGAGGAAGAACCCGATCAGCAGGCCCGTCTCGACGAACGCGATCAGGCAGACCAGGGCGATCGCCCAGGGTCCGGCGCCGTCGAGGAGGGATTGGGGGTCGATCATCGGTTCTCCTTGCGAGAGGTCTGGTCGGGCGGCGTCACGGGGAGGCGGACCTCCACGCCGAGCCCGCTCGGTACGAGGTTGCGGATCGTGAACGTTCCGCCGGCGGCTCGGCTGAGCCCGGCGACGATCGCGAGGCCCAGGCCGGCACCGCCCTCGCGGGAGCGGGCGGCGTCCGGGCGGGTGAAGCGGTCGGTCGCGATGGCGAGGAACGCGTCGGGGACGCCTGGGCCGTCGTCGTCGACGGAGAGGACGATCTCGTCGGCGCGCTCGACGAGGGTCGCGGTGACGCTGCCGCCGTCCGGGGTGGCGGTGACGGCGTTGGCGAGCAGGTTGTCCAGGATCCGGCCGAAGTCGGTCGGGGAGACCGGGTAGCGGGCTGTGGCGATCGAGGCGGGGGCGACGAAGTCGATCGCGAGATCCCGGTCGCGAGCGAGCATCCGGGCGCGGTCGACGCTGTAGGCGACCTCCTCGCGCAGGGCCGCCGAGGAGGCGTCGCCGGTGACGGTGCCGGCGTCGATCCTCGACAGGATCAGCAGCCCGTCGGTCAAGGACTGGAGGCGGTCGATCGAGCGGCGGGCGTCGACGACGTCGGCGTAGAGCGCCGCTGGATCGTCGCGGACCCGCTCGGCGAGCTCGAGGCGGGTGCGGAGGGCGGCGAGCGGGGTGCGCAGCTCGTGACTCGCGTCGGCGACGAGCCGTCGCTCCCGGTCCGCGGACTCCCGCAGATCCTCGATCAGCGCGTTCAGGGTCGCGGCGAGGTCGGAGAGCTCGTCGCGGGCCGGTCCGACGGGGAGCAGCTCGGTGGAGCGGCCGTGGCGTAGCCGGTCGGCGATGGCGCGCATGCGGCCGACGGGGCGCAGGGCGAGGCCGACCAGGAGCCAGGAGGTGGCGGCGAACGCGACGAAGAGGATCGCGAGGGCGATCAGCAGGGTGGTGCTGACGCCGCCGACGACGGCCTCGGCGGTGTCGCGGCTCTCCTCGATCAGCGCCTGCGATGCACCCGAGCGGACCAGCTCGATGGTGGAGGCATCGAGGATGTGATCGAGCTGCTCACGCACGACGATCGCGACGATCCCGAAGAACAGCATCGCGACCAGCAGGCTCGACACCGTGATCCGCACCCGGATCGACAGGGACCGCCAGCTCACGGCTTCACCCCGAGCCGGTAGCCCGCACCCCGACGGGTGAGGATCTGGACCGACGCGCCGCCCGCGGCCAGCTTGCGGCGGAGGTAGCTGACGTACTGCTCCGCGATGTTGTGGTCCACGAAGTCCGCCGACCCCCACACCTCGAGCAGGATCTCCTCCCGCGGCACGAAGTCCCCGGCACGCGCCGCGAGCGCGCGGAGGACTCCGAACTCCTTTGGACTCAGCGGCAGGACGGCGCCGTCGATCGTCGCGGAGTGGGCGTACGGGTCTATGCGCAGGTTCCCGATCATGACCGGCGCGCGATTCGTGAGGTGCTCTCTGCGGATCATGGCTCGTAGGCGAGCGGAGAGCTCCTCGAAGTGGAACGGCTTGGCGAGGTAGTCGTCGGCGCCTGCGTCGAGGCCGAACACGCGGTCCTGCAGGGCGTCTCGGGCGGTGAGCATGATCACCGGGAGAGTGGCACCGGCCGCGCGCAGGTGCCGGCAGATTTCGAAGCCGCTCATTCCGGGGAGCATCACGTCGAGAACCGCGGCGGCGTAGTCCGCGTCGCGCGCCGCGTTCAGCGCGTCGACCCCGTTCGAGAACAGGGCGACGTCGTAGCCGTCGCCGGTGAGACCCCGCTTGATGAGCTCGCCCATCTCGACGTCGTCTTCGACGACCATCACCGCGTCACGCATCCCGGCCTCCTACGGTCATGCTCGCACCGGTGGCGCGGCGGAACCGGCCTGCTCCGCGGAGATATGCGGCTTCTCAGCGGTTCGCGCTGCATACAGAGACAGCGCACGTGCACCCCGATCGAGCAGCACGTCCCTGGTGCGCAGACGATCTCGGATGCGGGCACTGACATGGACGCCGACCTCCGGTCGACGCGGTGCTGTGCGCTGCGCGCATTTTGCCTGGAAGCCTTCGGCAGCATACGGGCCTCCGGCGTCCGCGCAAGCCGCTGCGCGGCCGGCTCCTCCGAGGTTCTCGACACGCGGTCGCTGCGCTCCCTCACATCGCGCCGACAACCTCTCCTCCTCCGCCCTCCGGGTTGCGCTCCCACCTCCGACCCTGCTCGGCACTACGTGCCTTCCAGGCAAAAAACGCTGGGAGAGAAGGAAGAACGACCGAGCCAGACCACCCCCGCTGGCTTGACAAACCTGATTGAGAATCACGGCAAAAAACGATGAGGAAGAGGAAGAACATGCAGCAGATCACCACCGTCAGCACCTTCGTCCCGGCCGCGAACGAAGACGGGATGCAAAGCCAGTTGCGCCGGATCGCGGAGCGCGACGTCGACCTCTCGGGCATGGCACGCAACGGGTGGGCGCTCGCTCACACCGCCACGATTCCCGGCCCCGAGGGCGTCATGTTCGTGGACACCCTTACCCGCTCCGAGCAGCACTGACCCGCCCACCACCACCGAGAAGGAACCCACGATGACCGACACGATCAGCACCGCACCCACGCCCCAGGAGCCGACCCTCCTCGACGCGATGGCAGAGTTCGCATCCGTGTTCAGCGGAGACACCGCCGTCGACGTGGCCCCGCGCCTCAACTGCGCGGAGGTCGACGCGCTGGCCGGACTCCTGCGAGCATTCGGACGAGACGAGGCCGCGGACCTGTGGATCGCGGAGCACGCGACCGATGACGACGAGGGCGACGCCCACACCCCGGAAGGAATCCAGCGATGAACGAGCCGGACAACACCGAAGCCGTCACGACGTACCTCGCTGCCGATGCTGGCTACAGCGAAGCGGTCGCCACGTTCCTCGCCGCCGCTGACGCTTACGCCGCAGCTCTCGCAAGCGTGGACGTTGCGAGGGCGATCGCGCCGACCCTCTCCTGCGCGAAGGTGACCGTAATCGCTCAGATGCTCGAGAAGGCCGGTCATAATGCGGCCGTCGACTGGTGGCTCTTGATTCACTCCACGCAGGGTGACCTCGACGAGGTGGACGCCCACGCGGACTACTGGACGAAGGAGGGCCCGTGGCTCTGACCGTCTACTCGAAGCCGTCGTGCGTGCAGTGCACCATGACCTACCGGGTGCTCGAGAAGAAGGGCATCGAGTACACGACCGTCGACATCACGACGAACCCCGCCGCGCTCGCGTACATCACCGAGGAGCTGGGCTACTCCGCCGCCCCGGTGGTCGTCGCGAGCGACGAGGACCACTGGTCGGGCTTCCGCCCCGACCTCATCGAGAAGCACGCAGCGTGACCGGCCCGGACGTCACCGGCGACGACTACCGGGCCGGGTACCTCGCCGGGCGCGCAGACCGTCAAGGCGAGGTCGACTGGTTGGAGAACGAGGCCGATCGGTACTACCGCCTCGCCTACGGCGACGAGCGGCGTCTCCCGAGCGTCGCCGTCACGCGCGCCGAGCTCGAACAGCGCAGGGCGCTGTCCGAGCCGCCCGTCGAGGTCACCCGACGCGACGCTCTCGCGTCCTGGGGCATCGAGACGCCCCCCACCGACACCCCCGCGGCCGACGCCGCGAACGAGATCCCGCCGACGTCGACGGGACGACCCACGAACCGCACGAGCAGGAGACGACAGATGAGCACCAGGACGATCACCGGGAACCTCGCCACCGACCCCGAGGCCGTGCAGGCGGGCCGCGTGCAGATCGTGAAGCTGCGCGTGATCGAGAACACCGGCGAGTTCCGCGGAGGGGAGTGGACCGCGCACGAGGCCCCGACGACGCACTTCGTGGAAGCGAAGTTCGAGCTGGGCGAGCACGTGCTCGCCTCCCTCCACAAGGGCGACGGCGTGATTGTCGTAGGTTACGAGCACACTGTCGCCTGGGGTGAGGGAGAGAACCGCCGCACCGGCCGAGTGATCGAGGCCGACGCGATCGGCCCCAACCTCACCCGCGCGACCGCCGTCGTCACGACGGCCGCGCAGCGCACCCCGCGCCGCAGCGCCGCTCCCGCGGCCGAGTAGATCGAGAGAAGCGATGGTGTACGACTCCCTCCTCCCCAACGTCCTCGTTGTGATGGCCCCTGCCCTCTTCATCACCGGCGCCGTGCTGCTGGCGCGCATCCCGAACCGGCACCTGCCGATCCAGAACCGGAAGTCCGCGCGCGACTTCGTGCGCGTCTATGTCACCTTCGAGGTCGGCCTCGGCTTCCTGATCGCCTCCATGTGGGTCGACGGCACCAACTGGCTTCCCGGCCGCATCTTCGCGACCGTCGCCTACGTCGCACTGCTGGTGGTCCAGGTGCCGGTGCAGCGCAGGATCCTCCGCGTCGCGACCGAGCGCGAGAGCGCCGCGCGCACCGCAGCGGAGTAGTCCCTACTCCGATCCGCCGTCGACCCGGAGCACGTACAAAATGACGTGATCCTCCGGGATCGCCGCGCGCACTTCCGCGATCGCCGCGGAGCTCGTCGCCGCGCTGCTGCGCACCACCGTCGATGCCGATTCCGCGCGCGTCCGGTGTGCCAGCTCCCACATGCTCCCCTCGTCGCACCCGACGCCGACACCGGCCGCTCGAGCGGGGGCCGGCGCCGCCGGCCCGTGAGGGGCGACCCCCTCACACTCCCCGGCATCCCGTTCCGGGGGCGCGAGCTCCCGCACGCGCAGCGGCGACGGAGCACCGCGAATCGGAGGCCGCGATGCGGCCCATTCTCCGCGTTTTCTTCACCTCTCCGCGGTTTCAACCTATTTCGCTCCATCGGCTCCGTGCCACCGCTATCGGACGCGCCCTGCGGGCTTATTTCGCCCGATAGCGGCGTCACTGCGCCGCCTCCACTCAAACGGTTTTCCCCGCCGGAGAGGCAAAGAAAAACGATCAGCCAGAGGGAGCACCCACACCATGCAGACCAGCACCGTTCCGCAGACCACGGCGAAGACCTACCTCACCCTCGCGAACACTCGCGCGGTCAGCGTCCGCGTCGAGGGCACCGACCCGAAGACCACGCCGTCCGTGCTCGTCACCCGCCGCCCCTCGGGGACG
The DNA here is from genome assembly GCF_979253095.1 of Rathayibacter sp. AC451. Taxonomy (NCBI): domain Bacteria; kingdom Bacillati; phylum Actinomycetota; class Actinomycetes; order Micrococcales; family Microbacteriaceae; genus Rathayibacter; species Rathayibacter sp. AC451. The sequence goes on from NZ_CEEDBD010000002.1 coordinate 156,352, forward strand.
TGGGAGGCGTGGCACTCCGACGAGCTGCACGGCTTCACCAGCGGCTCGTTCCGCGTGTGCGTCATGTACGCCCGCCGCGCCGCGATCCGCCGTCACGCCTAGACCGTCACCCGCTGAGAGGAACAGACCATGATCCGCACCGACACCGGCCGCGCCACCTCGGCCCAGCTCGACCTCATCCTCACTACGCGCCGCGACGAGTCCGACGAGGACGCCGCCGCCACGGACGCCGAGATCCTCGCGCACGTCCGCAACACCCTCACCCTGCCCGGGCAGGGCACCCCGGGCGGGTTCCCCGTCATAGATGACGGCACCGACTACGCGGCCGCGCTGATCGCGTTCCTCAGCCCCGCCGCGAACGCGGACGCGATGCTTGCCACGATCGAGAGCCTGCACCAGCAGGTATGGGCCGCGGCCCCGGTCCTCACGGTCGAGACCGTGACCGATGACGGCGAGACCTACCAGGCACTCCGTTGCCCCGTCTGCGCCCGGCTCGTCAGCGACGGGGGAGAGCTTCGCGCCGTGGATGTCTCGACCCGTTGGAGCAGTGCGGAGCCGGACGTCGAGAACCGCCGGATGGACGTGACCGCGGGGGATCACGACTACAGCAGCACGCTCTACTACGTCCACTGGACCGGCGAGGCGCACGCCGTCGTCCCGCCCGAGGGCTGGTCGGAGAGCTGGCTCTGACCCAGCGGGGCGGGACCGGCCTTCGGGCCGGCCGCGAGGGGCGACCCCCTCGCACTCCCCGGTGTTCCCCTCCGGGGGCGCGAGCTTCCGCTCGCGCAGCGGCGACGGAGCGCCGCAGCGGGGAGCCGCTGCGCGGCGCGATTCCAGGTTTTCTTCACCTCTCCGCGGTTTCAACCTATCTCGCTCCGCCGGCTGCGTGCCGTCTCTCTCGGACGCGGTCGCACGCTCCCTTATTTCGCCCGAGAGAGCCGTCACTCCGCCGGCTCCACTCAATTGGTTTCATCCCGCCGGAGAGGCAAAGAAAAACGATCAGGAAGACGACAAAAGCCCCGTAGTTGGACTAGAACCACGGGACTCGTCACCTTCATGGTCGCACACCGATTGAGGAGAAACCATCGTGACTATCACCACCGGAACCGGGACCATGCAGCACGTCGCACCCGCGGACCTCATTATTGAGGCGAACGTGCGCACCAGCGCCCCGGTCACACCCGAGTTCATCGCGAACATCCGTGAGAACGGCGTCATCACCCCTGTTCTCGCCCGCCGGGACGAGCACGGGAACGTCATCGTCCGCGCCGGACAGCGCCGCACCCTCGCCGCCCGTGAGGCCGGAGTCGCCAGCATCCCCGTGTACGTCGTGGAGGGCGACGAGACGACCGCCGACCGGATCGTGCAGCAGATCATCGAGAACGACCAGCGCGCCGAACTCTCGACCGCGGACCGCACCGCCGCGTGGGCGCAACTCTCCTTCGAGGGCGTGTCCGCCGCGTCGATCGCCAAGCGCACGGGTACCAAGACCGCGACCGTGAAGAAGGGCCTGGCCGTCGCGGAGTCCGCGACGGTCACGTCCGTTCTCCATGAGCACGAGCTGACTCTGGATCAGGCCGCGGTGCTGTTGGAGTTCGAGGAGGACGAGCAGACCCGCGGACAGCTGATCAAGGTCGCGACCACCGATCCCGCCCAGTTCGTCCACACCGCGCAGCGCGCCCGCGACGAGCGAGCCCGCGCACAGGTCAAGGCCGCCGCGGAGGCCGAGCTGACCGCCCGCGGGTTCGCGATCCTCGACAGCGAGGTCTACTACGGCGACACCAGCCACACCAGCATCCGCGACCTCCGCAAGGAGGACGGCTCCCGCGTGGACGCCGCCGACATCGAGAACGTCGAGGGACGCGCCGCCTACGTCCGGGTCGTGTTCACCGGCAAGAGCGCCGATGTCAGCTACTACCTCTCCGACCCCGCGCCGCGGGCTTCCGCAAGGAGGGCGGAAACACCGCCGGACCGATGACCGACGAGCAGAAGGCCGAGCGTCGCATCCTCATCTCCTGCAACAAGGCGTGGAACGCGGCCGAGACGGTGCGCCGCGAGTGGATCGCCTCGTTCCTCTCCCGCAAGAACCTCCCGAAGGACGCGGACCGGGTGATCGCCCTGGGCCTCACCGTGCACCGCTTCTCGGTGTCCTCCGGAATGAGCAACGGCAACACGCTCGCGCACACCCTCCTCGGGATCACGCAGCCCTCCGGCTTCCACGCCGACGCTCTCGGCGCACTGGTCGAGGCGAACCCCGCGAAGGCCCGCCTCGTCGCGCTGGCCGTCGTTCTCGGAGGCGAGGAGGCGAACACGAGCAAGGAGTCGTGGCGCCGCGGCGACGAGCGCGCCGCCGCTCACTTCCGCCAGCTCGCGGCCTGGGGCTACACGCTCTCCCCGGTCGAGCAGGTCGTCACCGGCGACACCACCGCAGCCGACGCCGCGGGCCTCAGCTAGCCCGCTCCGCGGGACCGGCAACCGCCGGTCCCCGCCCTCCCGCCTCGACTTTGCAGAAAGGCCCACCATGACCACCACCACGACTCCCACCGTCGACGTCGACGTGTGGGGACACACCCCGGCGCTGCGCGACGCGCAAGCCGCCGTCGACGCCGCCACCGCCTCCGGCGACCAGGCCGCAACCGCCGCCGCCGCGCGAGCGCTCATCGTCGCCGCGGCCGCGCACGGCTGGCCCACCGCGACCGCTCTCGTCTTCAAGTACGAGACGACCGGCCCCATCGCCCGAGTCTGGGGACTCTGGCGAGTCCTCGACGCAGACCGGACCGTGCTCCGAGCGTGGGACGACGACCCCGACCCGATGACCGACGAATCCGAGGAGGAGTTGGTCGCCCTCGACCTCATCAGCAACCGCCGCGCGACCCAGGACTACACCGACTTCGGAACCCCCATCGGCTCCACCGTGCTCATGCTCCACACGCTCGCCCTCTGAAAGCGTGTGCGGGTCGACCCGGAACGGGCCGGCCCGCACGAGGGGGAGAGCCCCCTCGACCCCCCCGGTCACGCGCGTGAAACGGCCACCCGCGCTCGAGCGGTGATCAGCGGCGAGGACGTCGCTTGTACGTCTTCCCCGCTCGAATGTTCCGGTTCTCGATCACACCCACGACCGCGAGACCGACCGCCACGGCCAGGATCAGTGCCCAGCCGAGGACGTTGAACCACTCGCCGGTGAACGCCGCGTATGTCTGCTCGCCGGCGATCGCGAAGAACATCACCGACGCCCCGAACCACACCATGCCGTTCGCGATCAGAGCGGTTCGCGCCAGAGGAGTGCGGGGAGCGGTCATACCGTCAGCGTCCCACGACGAGCCGAGGGCTGTCTTCCCTCCCTCTAAACTCCGGGCATGGTCTCGCCACTCGTCCGCAAGATCGTCAACAAGCACGAGCGCGACATCCGCCTCATGCAACGCACCCTCTTCACCGACGCCGGCGAGCGGATCACCTCACGGCCCGGGCTCACCGACGCCCAGCTGCACGAGCTCGCACACGCGCGCGCACGACAACTCCCACGCCTAAGGGGACGATCCCTGACCAACCGGCGCGCCGAGGTCTCCGTCCTCTTGGACCGCGGACCCGCCGCGGAACTCGAACCGGACTCCGGCGCCGACCCGACACTCTCCCTGGTCAGCGTGTCCGTGAAGGGCCTCAACCTCCTCGTCGGCAACTCGGAGATCCTCGAACCCGACGAGTACACCGCTTGGGCGCAAGCCGTCGTAGGGGAGCAATGGGCGACCCGCCTCTACGCAGCTGGCGCCCTGTCGGGCAGCAACGACAAGCGGCTCTCCACCTTCTACTTCTACGTCTTCACCGACCACGACGGACGAGCCGTTGACAAACCGACCGACTGGTCGCTGCAGCTCACGCTTGTATAGGACGCGCATGCGGAACTAGCTCAATCGAGCTTGAACTTCATTGGCATCGAGCAACGCTCGACCCCACCGAGCATTAGGCGAGAAACCCCAGTTTTCGTAAAAGGTAAGTGTAGTGAAAGAAACTAGCGCATATATCTCGAAAGCTCGTTCGTGTACGAAGTCAACGGGAAGCATTACTCCTGCTCTACCCGCTCGCTCATACATAAACGTGTGAATACCCAAAGCCTCGCCATGGGCAATTGCCGAGAGTTCCGAGTATCGAGCGCGCCCGAGGTTCTTGGCATAAACTTCCGCCATCGTCGCTGCCATCTCGGTGTACCCAGGGCGTTTTCGAACGGAGCCCCAAAGTTCAGTCAGGTCCATCTCGTACTCATTGAGGACTTCTTGCAATGGTCTGACGTTGCCGTCCAGGTCGGATAGTTTGCTATCCGGACTGCGCTTGAGTGAATCTCGCAGTTCCTGCGAATGGGCGGCAAGCCATCGTGACACTAAATCTCTTGCGTCGTCGGCGGAAATGATCCACCATGCGCGCGCATAAGATTCCAGCGAACCACGCACCAGAGTGGCAAGTGCAAAATTGCTTCGCCCTGACGCCAAAATGTCCGCGGCAGCTCGCGCGTGGTCAAGTCCAGCCAAGAGGCCATAGAACACTGATTCTTGAGCGCCATAGACAAATCGACGCGAGACCAAGGGCGCTTTTCGATGTGCTTCAGCGCGAGAATCGACTGCAGGACCCGCCACCCAGGCGGCAATCACTACCTCCTGCGCTGCCTCTATCAACTTCTGGAGGCTTATAGCAATTTCGGCGCGGCAAGCAGGGTCAATTGGCGTGCGCTTTGACTGTGCGTGCGGCATGCTTTGACCATAGACTCGCTAGAGCAGGAGTCCTTGAAATTTGGCCTACTTCACGTCGTCGCGGGCAAAAGACCCGCCGTCGATTGTGAAATTGTCTAAAGTCCAGGTGCGGAGACGATCGACCCACTCTGCCGCCTCCTCGTGGTTGAGAGCCGGAGCTCTGGGGAGGAGTCGTCGCACGTCGAGGAAAAGTGGAATCGCCATGCCCACAATCTCCGCCGTGCGCACATCGTCGTCTGCAATTATTCTGGCTATCCAGCCTTCCTCCACGGTCCGGTTCATTGCTGCAAATAATGCTCCGGGAGAGCTGTGTGCCTCCTCAGACCAACGGCTAAACAGTAGGCGGTACTGTGAGGCGCGGATTTCCTGTCCGGAGGCGTTGGCCATTTCTTTCGCATTCGTCCGATTCCAGTGCCCTACCCACTGCACGCTTCCGTCTTCGCGCGTTTTTGCCTTAAAGACTTCGAAGAGCTCCGATTCAAGTATTGCGTCTAGCTTCATTACCTCGTCCGCGTCGACCGTTCGCCCGGTTTCCTTGTTGTATGCGAGTTCCTCGCGGCGGCCGCGAGCGAATTGGAGCGCGCCGAACCTACGGTACTTTTCGATGGCCTTGCTTCGATCGGCCTGACGATTAATTTCTTCGATATTGAGCAGCAGCTCGAACAGTTGCCGATTAGGTGCCGCGGCCATCTCCCAGTGGCCGTTCTCCGTAAGAATACTAATGGCTTTGAGGATGTTAGCTCCTCGGTTCATCATCACAAAATCAAATAGTTCTTCGCCCGGAGAAATTGGGCCGAACATTCCGACGTCGCGATCGGCTGCTTGAATCACTTCTTCAAGCAACGTGAAAAGAGGCTTCATTCGGCTTAGCGGGCCAGCGACGGGGACATGTCCGGGAGGAACCGCTGGTCCTGGTCGCCGCGAGCCCTTTTTCCTCTTTCGAGTCATTTGCGTGGTTGTTCCATCGGATCAGAACTCTTTGGTTAGTTCATCTTCTTCGACGACGGGGATGTAACGCCGTTCGATTTTGCTGCGAACATCGACGTGCTGTGACACGGAGGTTGCGGCGAGGACCTGCTGGATCATTTTGAGCATGAACTGTTCCGGTTGGACATCCTCCGGGACGCGGTCGAGCTCCACCCTGACTGTGGGATCGTCAGGAGTCCAGTTGACGAGGGCGAGACCGGTAGCGGTGTAGCCGTTGGCGCCGCCGAGGTCGCGGAGCTTGCGCATCATGTCGACGGTCTTCTCAAATGCGTCGGGCTCTTCGGTGAGGATGCTCGCCCGCTGGACGAAAAAGAACCCGACGGCCGCTAGGGGGTAGCGGCTGCGGAGGTTGCCGGCGTCTCCATACGCTTCCTCGAACCGGTTGCTGAGGTTTTTCCCGAATGAGGAGAGCTGAGTCTTGGTGCTCAGGAGGAGTTCGGGGCCGCGGTCCCATCGGGCGATCGCGACGTCCACCTGCTTTTCGTAGGCCCGGCCGAGGATCTTCGCGTCGGTGGGCGCGACTGCCGGCATGGCTTGGAGTCGAAGTCGGAGGTCGTCCGCGATCGGCTTGGGGAGCTTGTCGAGCAGTACGGCCACGTCGCGGGGGAGGATCCGGGGGCGTGTGGCTCGGGGCCACACCTCGTCGGCGCCGAAGCCGGCGCGACGCAGTTCGTATGCGAGCCACGAGTCGACGGCGTTCGCGAGCGCTCCGCTGGTCCAGCTCATGCCCGCCGCGATCGGGATGCTGAGCAGGGCTTCGAACAGCGGGTAGTCCGGGCCGTAAGCGGGTGCCTCACCGCGCGCATGCAGCCAGGGGTCGGTGAGAGGGGCTGCGGCGAGGATGTCGTCGTAGGGGCTGAACGAGTCGGGCTTAGCCATCGGTGGGCTCCTGAGCACGGCCGCCGCTGCGACCGCGAACGGTCCGCCGGCTGGTGAGTGCAGCATGATCGGCCCGCAGCGCTGCCAGCTCGTTCATCGCAAGCGTGTCTCCGAAAAGGATCTGGTCGATGAGGGCGACGGCGCCAAGAAGGTCCCGGTTCCGGATCCGGCGCATCACCGGACCCTTCGCGGCGGTGAGAGCGTGACGGTGCTGCTCGAGGAGCGCGGGCGCGGGCATCAGCCATCGGTCTGCTTCGCGCGGTTCGATTTTCAGGATGCCGCCTCCGTAGGAGCGACCGACCAGCTCGGCGGACAGCAGTGTCATCGTGTTCAGGGACGCGACCGGAAGGACGTCGCGCGCGAGATCCCGGTACGCCTCGGTGAGGTAGACGCCGTGCACGCTGTTGAGGTGGCGAGCTCCGGCGCTGTTCGTCGTCAGCCGGGCGGTGTCTGCGTTCATGTAGGTGAGGAGGAGGTCCGGTGCCTTGAGGACGGGGACCTTCCACCACGGCTTGCGGACCCGGCACTTGTACGCCTCGTCGACGCCGGTCGCGTGCCCGAAAGCGATGTACTGCAGCGTTGCGGGCGCCGGGGTGCTGCTGGGGTAGAGCAGCCAGGTCGGCTCGCCGGCCTTGCCTAGCGTGGACATTGCGCGGTCGGTCAGCGCGAGGCCGCGCAGGTGAGCGCTTCCTGGAGGGCTGATTCGCAGTAGGTCCCGGCGAGGGATGCCGAGCTCGCGCACGCGCTGAGGGGGGAGAGCGAAGAATCTGTTCCCACCTGTGACCGCGCCGAGGGTGGTGTCCCCATACTCGGAGAGAGGGACGAACAGGCCTGCTGCTGTGAGGTGCTCGACCACGCTGGCGGTCGAGGGGGAGAGGGCCATCGGAGTCCAGCGGGCGGTCGTGTCTAGTGGCGCCCAGGAGGTGCCGACGTCGAGGGTGCTCAGGGACTGCGCGTTGCGCGTCTGTCGAAGCATCGCGCGACCGGCAGGCTGCTGCTTCCAACCGTCGGCTTTGACGAGCACTGTGTCCGCTTCTGCGTCCGGGAAGACCTGCTCGTCGAAGACGACGAGTTCGACGCTCGCGAAGTTTTCCAGCAGGAAGCGCCGGATTGGCCCTGCGTAGTTGACGCTCAACAGCTCTGCGGGCAGGACCAGGCCCAGACGACCTCCGGGCTTGAGGAAGCCGGCCGAGTGGGCAACGAACGCCGCCCAGCTCGACGCGAGTCCCGTCAGCGCGACGCCCTGCTGGAGTGCGGCAAAGCGGGCGCGGTCGCGCTGCTCACCGGTCCACTCCTGGTAGCGGATGAACGGAGGGTTCCCGATGATCGCGTCGTAGCTCGCAGCCGCTTCCACGAGGAAGAAGTCGCTTACCCGGATCTGTGCGTGACCGCCGGCGGCGGCCACGATCGATCGCGCAGCGTGTGCGCTGGGCGCGTGGATCTCGACGCCATCGACTCGCGGCGTTCCGAGACCCAGCGCCTTCAAGCGGCTGACGGCGGCTTGGAGGAAGGCGGCCTCTCCAGTGCTCGGCTCCAGCACGCGATCACCCGCGCCGCGGATTGCCCACTCCGCGAGGTGCTGCGTGATCCCGTTCGGCGTGAAGAACGCACCTCGCGCCTTCCGAGCTGTCGCCGGATCGAAGTTGAGAGCAGCGAGAGGATCGGAAGGCACGAGAACACACTATGTGCCAGTCCACTGACACGCGGCAGTGACCGAACAACCCTTCGGTCGTCGGATCGTCGCCCTCTTGGCCCACGTGGCCGGCCCCTCGGTGAGTCAGTTCACGACCGACTTCCGTCTCATTCAAGGCGATCGACACTCAGAGGCGCAATCAGGCGACATGCTGGTCAGCTCGCGCGGCCAGCGGTGCTCACTGCAGTGGCAGATCCAGAAGGCGACCGTTCGATCCCGCGGCGGTGACCGTGACGACCCCACCGGCGGGAGGCTCGACGGTTGCGAGGCCGTCCGAGTCGACCGTCAGCACGTAGCCGGCGACGACTGCTCGTAGATGACGGCCCTCCCGCACGACAGTGGCATCGCCTTCGCGGACGATCGCGGTGTCGAGGTACTGAATGGGTCGGGCTTGACCGCGCACCCACGGTTTAGCGGGATTTGGTCTGCCGATCAGGACAGCGAACTCGACCGAGACGTTGCCGTCGAAGAAGACGCGACCCTCGTCGTCTCGTTCAAAGCCGGAGGTGTCGTAAGCCGAGACGACCTGCTCCTTGAAGACTCCGACAATCACGTCGCCGTAGCGTGCGGCAGCCTCATCGGTAACGCCGGCCCACCAGCCGAGTGTCGCGTCATCCATGTCGCGCTCGCCGGTCAGGACATCTCGGTATGACTTCCGCAAGTTGACAACGATCATGATGACTCCTTCTTCGAACTAAGTACCGTCGAAGAAGCACGGTAGTGATCGGCCACCATCTAGTCAACTACTTTCGCTGATTAGGTGCGAAGATGGGTACATGGACGACGTGAGCAAGGTGTTTGCACTCGGTCTTCGCGCACTGGAGATCGCGTCTCAGCGTGTGAAGGGGGCCTGCGAGGGTGACGACATGGATGCGGCCGCCATCGATGCACACTTCGGCCTGCACGCGGTCTACGACCTTCATGAGGCGTACTTCAAGCCGACTGGACTTCGGGCAATCAAGGCTCAGGACGAGATCTACGAGAACACGGGTGGTGAGGCGGTCGGGGCGCTCGTCTTTGCCCGTGGAGGGCGGACGCACCAACTGATCACCTTCGCGACCAGAGGTGGTTGGGGAGATCTTCCCTACGGGATGGGTCCTTATGGCGGAGGCTGGCTGTGGGGCGACTTTGCATCGACGGAGCGTGCATTCGTCCAGCGGTCCGCGTGGTACCGGTCGCGTGTTCGCCATCGCTACCTGTGGACGCCGCTCGATGAGGCGTGGGCTTGGTTCTGTCAGAACCCACCGGGTGGGACAGCGGAGGGGGCCGAGGGGTCGGAACAAAACTGACGAGCGCGTCGAGCGCGTCGAGCGCGGAGGGCCGGCGGGCGCGGAGGGCCGGCGGGCGCGGAGGGCCGGCGGGCGCTGCGCAGTGCAGCGCCCTTGCCGGCATCCTCATCAACCTCCGTTGAGGAGGTTGTTCCACCATTCCTTCGCGGTGCCACTTGTGGCGCCACTGGCCGCGCCGCGGAGCAGTTGGCCGAAGAGGTAGCCCCCAAGGGCCGACTTCTTCTGCGCGTCGCGGATCGGTTCGATGGTGTTCGCCGGAGTGTCCTGGTCTGACGGATTCCCGCCGGCGGGAGTGCTGTCCTTCCTCTTGTCGTCGTCCTCGTTCGGACTGGTGGTGGTGGTGTTCATTGGGTCCCCCTTGGGGGTGGGGTTGAGCTGGGGAGAGCTACGCGAGGTGCGTAGATCCCTTTCCGGCTCGGGCCCTGTCGCCGAGGGGACGCTCTTCCGGGAGGAAGACGTTCGCAACTTCGGGCACGCTTTCGCGGAACCCCTCGACAAAACTGTGCAGGGCGACGCGGATGATGTCCGATCGCGAGACGTCGCGGTATCCCGCGCCTCTCGCGAACGCTTCGATCCGGTCGATCTCCTTGCGGAGGTCGGTCTCAATGCGGAAGCGCATCGGCTCCTCCAGTGGACCTGCCGGGGCTTGCATGCCCAGATCGGTCCAGAACTGGCTGGTCGTCGTCATCGAGATTCACCTCCAATCTGAATTTCCATCACTTTTCTCCTTTTCTCACGGATCGGTCCTTCCGATCACTAACCGCATCTCGAACGGAGTTGCGGGCAGGGGCCCTCGCTTACCTGTCGGGCGGGCACCTGCACATGTAGTCAACCACCACCGCGGCCGTTGTATTCCAGAAATGGCAAAGTCTCCCGGCCACTCCTCAGGTGACCACCTCGCAGATAGCGAGCTTGCCGGCAGCAGTGCTCGTACGGGAGCTGTCTATCGCCGCCTACCAAGCTCGAAAAGTATTAGCTTTCTGAGACATGGCCTTCGCGGTTGTCTCAAGGTTGGCCTTGGGCAGAACGGCGGAGGTCTCACCGTCTCGATAACGTGTCTCGCCGTATTTCGTCTCAACAGGGTGGTTGGAGGGGCTTTCCGAGTCAAAATGTGATCGTGAGGCTTCTCGGATATACGCGTGTGAGTACGTCAAGTCAGGATGCGCAGTTGCAAGTCGATGCGCTCGTCGCCGCCGGCGTGCAAAAGCGTGATGTGTTCGCGGACGTCACGTCCGGCAGCAAGACCGCGATCGAGCGGCGCGGGATGAAGAAGCTCCTCGAGCACGCCGAAGACGGGGACACCGTCGTCGTCTGGCGAGTCGACCGGCTCGGCCGATCCCTCATCGATGTCCTCAACACGGTGAACCTGCTGCGCGAGCGTGGCGTGCAGGTCCGGTCGATCTCCGACGGCATCGACCCGTCCACGTCGACCGGTCGGCTGATGCTGAACATGCTCGCCACGCTTGCCGAGTACGAGCGGGAGCTCATCGTCGAACGCGTCAACGCTGGCATCGCCGCTGCACGTGCGAATGGAACGCGCTTCGGCCGACCCCTCTCAGATCCTGTAGTGGTCGCGGACAAGCTCGCGATCGCCGCGGATGCGCGAGCGCGCGGTCGCACTGCCGAGGAAGCTGCTCGCCTTGTCGGGTGGAGTCGCGCGTCGCTGTATCGCCACCAGGCGGACGCCGCTCGGCGCTCAGCTGCTGGAGAGTAGTCACCGCTTCAGCAGGGAACCGCCAACGACCTGGGCATCCGACACAGCTGCGCCGATCTCGATGCGCTGGCCGGACTTCTCCGAGCGGTTGGATGAGATGAGGACACGGTCGGCGCGAACTCCACCCGTGCCGCCGTGTTGTGGGGCGATCGTGCTGCGCGAGCTGCGCGAGCTGCGCCGCTCTCCTGCGCAGGTGTCGGAGTGGTGTTCTTGTGGAGACGGGACCGGTGTCACGCGGTGAGTGCGTGGTCCTCGGACTCGTGCCGGTACCCGGGCTCGGGGAGGAGAGCGAGGCCTCGTCCGCTATTCGCTTCTTCCATGAGCGCGCGCACCCACGCCGGGTTGACGGCGGGCGTTCGGCTGCCGCGGAAGGTGAATTGGACGGGGATGCTGGGGTGGAGCCAGAGTGTGCGTCGACCGGTGCCGTGCGCGCTTGAAGCGTCGATGCGGAAGGCGAATGCTTCGTCGCGGCGGAACTTGTTGATGATCACGATCTGCAGATGCGCGAGCGCGCGGTCCTCGATCTCGTGGGAGGTTGCTGGAGTGCCGTAGAGGAGAGCGCCCATTGCGCGTGCCGCCGTTCTGTGCAGGTGACGCGGCTCGAGCCGCGTCAGGGAAGACCCGGCGTAGGAGCCGGGCACGAGACATCCGCGCACAGCTGCGAAGCGATGATGCGCGGGCGCGGACGGAGCGTGAAGCCGTACGCGGGTCGCGATCGGTGGGAAGAGCCGATCACTGGGATAGGCGACCGACGGGGCGATCGGTCGCGGAACGAAGGATCGGGGTTCGAGCAGGCTGGGGCGCTGCCCGAGAGAGCCGCCGAACGACGTCGACGCCCGCACTCTCCGGACGCGTTAAAGATACCGGGTGCATCTTCACTGCTCAATCCCGGTAGACCCCTCCTGCCGGGTCTCTCGGGGTAGCGAGTCGGGCCGTGCCGCGCATGATCAGCGCCCCTCGAGTGAAGCAAGGACGAGGAGTGGTCGAGGCGTCATTGTGACATCGCCGACGGAAGCCACCCTCCGACGCGGGGCCGCTCTAGGCTGATTCTGCAGCGTAGACCGCTTGTCGCGCTCCGCTGCCGCGGACCCCGCCATTCGCCCCGGTTGGCCGAGGGACCGCCGGCCGCCTCCGGCGCGAGTGCACCACACAGCCCCGCCGGGGCCGGCTGCCGGCGGTGACCAGGCGTTACAGGTTCAGCGCTCCCCGCCTCAGGGACAGTTGTGCGCAGATCGAGGTGGAGGTTCGGCTATCCATTGGTCGCCGGGTGGTGTTCTGGGCGTGATCGGCCCATGGAGTGGGACGATCCTTCTCGTGACCTGTCACCCGGCCGGCGGGGGAGGGGTGCTGTCTCTCGGAGTGGGGACGGGGCGTCGTCTGGTAATGACGTCCTGCGCCAGTACGGCGACATCGACGCCCGTGGCGCGAGCCTCGTCGAGGAGGAGTGTCAGTGCGGTGTCGACGGGAGTCTTGAGGATGAAGCTGACGAACCCGGCCGCCTGGTGGACGACGTTGGACCGCGTGGTCACCTCAGTCAGTGACCCTGTCGTCGACGGGGCTTCGTTGTGCTCGTGGTCACGCCCACTCATAGCGCTCCTCAAAGGTGAAGGAAGTCGGGTCGTCCTCGATCACCGGACGCTCCACCGGGACCCCGGCGGCCGCGATTCGGCGGCGGACCTCGGTCACGGCGGCGGCGGACGCCACGGTCAGAGCACCCTCATCCTCGATGTGAGGCGTGTCTGCGGCCGTGATCGAGACGAGCTCAGTGCCTGAGTGCAGGAGTAGTCGCGCTTCCAGTAAGCGGCCGTCTTCGGTCAGGACGGGGATCGACACCGCCTCCGGCCGCTGCCCGGGATGAAGCGCGGTCACCAGATCGAACAGCGCGTGACTCACCGTGTCCGGGGTGAGAAGACATCGAGACGCGTATGTCAGCTGCTGCATGCTCTCCATACTGAACAACCCAGGACTCAACAGAGGAGGGGGTTGCCAAGAGAGGGCGCGAGCGCCCAGCGGGCAGTCGTCTCCTCAATGGCCGCATGTCCACGGGTTATGGACGGCGGGCGTCCCGTAAAGGGATGGGTCTTCGGGCGTCTTTCGGTCCGCGGCGGGGCTATGAGCTGGCCGCAGGAGCGCGGCCATCATCGCGCTAGTTGATGATCCCTGCTGCGACGAGCTCGGTGCGTAGTTCGTCCTTCCAGTTCAGCCCCGGGTAAGAGATGTAGCTCAGCCCGTTCAGGTCAGACGGGCGTTCCACCGATGCGTCGAGGACGACGACGTTCTCGCGGCCGAGCTTGCCGATGAAGTAGCCGAGCTCAAGCACAACGTTCTGTCGAGCGCGCTTTGACGGTTCGTCTCCCGCCTGACGCGCCGCGACGGTCTGGCCGACGTCATCCGGAGTGAGGAGGACGATCACGTAGGACGCGTCGTCGCCGTAATCTTCGAACTTCTCGATGATGGTCCGCCCTCGCCCGGGCTCCTCCGCGAGCGATACCGGCATCATGTCGGCCTGGCGGTGGACGTACACACGAACGGAGTTCAGTGCTGCCTCGTCGTGACCGTGGACGATGAACAGCGATCGTCCGGCGCCAGACGGCGAGTCGCGAGTCCCGCTGCTAGTAGCGGGCGCGGCTGCGGCTGTCGGTAGAGATGTCGCGGTCGGCGCAACCGCCCAAGAAGCTGGCTCTGTCGGTCCGGAAGACGGCGGCGCAGCGGGCTGCCACTCGAACGGATCGGGGTCCTGGTTCACAGGCGCGGACTCCCATGGGGCCGGCTCTGGAGCGGCAAGGTCCGAGATTGCTTCAGTGGTCGGTGCGGTTTCGCTGCTGCTGGGGTTCGGGCGCCACTGCTCCGGAATTTCGGAGACATCGCGAGCAGCAAGGTACTCCTGGAACAACCGCTTGGTTCGGGCGGGCGCATTGGCCGCGATCCAAGCTGGAAGGTCCGGCATCGAGTCGGCCAGTAGGTCCATGCGCCCCTTCTCGCCGGGAGACTCGACACCCGCCTCCGCGAGAACCTGCCCGAGCACTTCGAGCGCCGCGTCCGGGTAATCGTCGTCTCCCCAGTCTTGCGAACGATAGAGCCGAGGGTGTCGAGAGAGGATGTCGGTCATGCCCGTCTCGCGGCCAAACTGACGCCAATTGCTCGCGTCCCACTTCTTCTCCGTGTACGCACCGGCGGCCAGCTGCAACGCATCCATCTGTGGCATGCGGGAAGTCTACGAGCGGCCCATCCGGCGAAGGTCCCGTTCGGGCGTGCCCCAACGGGTGTCCGATAGGGGATGGCCCAGCGGGCGTTCGGTAGGGGGTTCGTGTTCGGACGCTGCTTCGGTGTGATCTACGCTTCCGTCCCGAGCTCGCTGCTCGGTTACCGTGAGGCATGCCCAGACGACGCCCGCTCTCCCTGCTCGCGCTTGCGGCTGCCGCCTCCGCTCTCGCCGGCTGCTCGACATCCGCCGCAGGGGAGGTCGCGATGTGCATCGTCCGTCCCGCGGCCGACATCGTGCCCGCGGAGGGCGCTCTGTTCGGCGTGAATCTGGACTGGGGGGTGGAGTCGTTGAAGGAGTACAGCACCGCTCTGGGCGAGCGCCCTTCCGTCGCGGTGGCCTTCGCGGACCTGCCGCTGACGGACGGGGAGCGCGAGGAGGTTTACGCCGCGACGGAGCAGCTGCGAGTGAACGGCGGAACGCTCCTGCTCACCCTCGAGACGATCGAGGGGCTCGCCGCTGTCAACGATGACGTCGCGACGGACATCGCGCAGCTCGCCGCGTCGGTGAACGAGCAGGGCGTGCCGGTGATTGTGCGGTTCGCGCACGAGATGAACGGCTCCTGGTACGCGTGGGGGCAGCAGCCCGCCGCCTACATCGAGACGTTCCGCCGCGTCGCCGACGCCGTTCACTCGGGCGCTCCCGGTACCGCGATGATGTGGGCGCCGAACAGTGCCGAGGGTTACCCCTTCGCTGGCGGCGCCTTCGCCGCGCAGCCCGGCTCGGCGGACTTCGCTCTGCTGGACACGACCGGCGACGGAGTCCTCACCATCGAGGACGACCCCTACGCGCCCTACTATCCGGGCGATGACGCGGTCGACTGGGTGGGAATGTCGCTCTACCACTGGGGCTCCGCGCATCCGTGGGGCGAGAACGAGCTGCCCGAGGCCGGCAAGTTCGCCGCGCAGCTGACCGGCACCTACAACGGTGCAGCGGGCGACGAGACAGCCGCGCCGGACTTCTACCAGACCTACGGAGTCGAGCACGGAAAGCCGGTCGCGATCCCGGAGACCGCGGCGCTCGTCGTCCCGCGGGGCGACCCGGCGGGCGAACTCGCGATCAAGCAGGCCTGGTGGCGGCAGGTCCTCTCGAACGACACCGCGACGCGGTTCCCGAACATCCGGATGATCAACTGGTTCGAGTGGGACAAGTTCGAGCCCGAGGTGCAGGACGATGTCCACTGGTCCGTCCTCAACGACGACGCCACCCAGCAAGCGTTCCGCGCCGACCTCCCCGACGGACTCGTCTACTCCGACCTGTCCGAACGCTGCACCAACCCACCGCCTCCCGCCGAGTGAACGGAACCCCAGGACTGGGGCACCGTCACTGGGGTCGTGAGGCACAAGCCGCTCAACGCGGTGTTCGTCAAGGGACCGAGTCGCCGGCGGCGCTCTGAATACAATCCGGTACTGACGGAGCGGTCATGTGTGAGCCAGGGGAACGCGCGACACCGACAAGCTCCGCCAGTGCGGCGAGGGGTGCATCGTTCGGGTCGGTGCACCCCTCGCCGACGTCTGACTGCAGCTTGCAACCAAACGCCAGACGATCAGTTGACAGGGATCACCGATCGAGCCGCGCACAGCCTACCCAGTCACTAGAGGGTCTAACTAAGCCCCTCTAAGGGTGGGGCGACCTCCCCACGCTCCGCCGATTCGGGATCATCTGGCTCATCGGCAACGGCGTCTCCGTCGTCGCGGTCGGCACTGCCCTCGTGCAGATGCTCCGCTGGCGCAGCCGCATCCTTCCTCGCAAGTCAATCGCCCTCCGGTGGCCGTCCCGCAAGAGAATCGCCCTCCGGTGGTCGTCCCGTAAGGGGATCGTCGTCCGCTCCACATCGGCGAGCGGAACGCCTCGCGTGCCGACGCTGGCGTTCGTGTCCCGTATGACCCGCCCGATGAAATGCCCGGGGATGGGGCGACTATCGGGACGCCTGAACCGTCGATCAGGGAACGGTGATGTACGGTCGCCCGCCGAGGCTACGGCGCCATTACTGACATAAGGTAGATTATCGGAGAAAAGCTCAGCTCTTCTCGATGCTTGTACTGCCGCTATCGCCGATCACGAGTGTCGCGAAGGTGCCTTGCGGAACACAGCTCGCGGACGCGGGCCGTGAGACGCGACTCGCCGGTGACCTGGTGCCGGCATCCGTTGTCACGTCGACGTTCGTTCATGGGAGAGCAAGTGAACGCGCTCGCGAAGCGCTGTCGCCGGGCTGAAGGGGTTAGGACAGGAGGATGATCGGAGCATGATGATCGAGGTTCTCCACATCGACGACTGCCCGAACTGGAAGGACGTCGGCCCTCGCCTGGAGGAGGCGCTGGCGACCACCGGCCACTCCGACGTCCCTGTCACCTACCGACTGCTGGCGACATCGGAGGATGCGGCCGACGTCGCCTTCGCGGGTTCCCCGACGATCACCTTCGACGGGGAAGACCTGTTCCCGTCGGCAGGGCGGACCACGGATCTCGCCTGTCGGATCTACTTCACGCCGGACGGGCTGGCGGGTCTTCCGACGACGGAGCAGCTCGTGGAAGCGATCTCTTCCCGTGAACCCTGATTTCTGCGTCACCTGCTCCTGCTGCGGGAGGGATCGGCGTCGACGTCAGGTTCACGCACTCAATAATGGCGCTGCATACGTGTGCCGGCGGTGCGGGCTCTGGATCGCGCTGCGCCCGGGCGGCGATCACCCGCGCGTCCCCTCATCGTCTCGGCGCTGACACGCCGGCACTCGACGCCGGTCACGTCGTTCGGGTTGCTCTCAGCCCGATCCGGGTGCGGCCGCGAGGTTTGAGGACGGACAAGGCGGTGATGACCACGAGGACGATCGCGCCGCCGGCGGTCGCGACGACCAGTTGCGTGCGGGTTCCCTCGAGCGTGGAGGGGATGAGCCCGTGGCGGGCGGCGAGGGACATCGTCTCGATGAGGCGCGTGTGCAGCAGGAGGACAGCGGTCGCGAGGACGCTCAGCCACAGCTTGATCGCCACCCAGTAGTGGCGCACGAGACCCCAGTGCGTTCCGAGGCCTTGCAGGATTCCGGTGGCGAGGGATGCGAGGGCGAGCGGAATGATGACGAACGTTCCCAGCGGATCTAGCGCCAGGTACGCGCTTCGGACCGTGAAGGGATCGCTGCTGGTCGCTCCGACGATCGCGATCGCGAGGAACGCGCCCACCGCACCGAACCAGCCCACGGACACCAGCACGTGGACGGTGAGAGCGACGCGACGAGCTCGCGGGCCGAGCATCATCAGTGGTTCATCATCTGAGCTCCGCCACCAGTGAGCAGGTGTACGGCGATGAAGATGATCCCCAGTACGGCGACGACGAGCGAGAAGACCTTCACCCACACGGGACGCGGCGGTGGTGGCGTGCCAGTGGGGTCGGAATCGGTCATGCTCACAGCCTAAGCATCGGCCCAGAGCGTCGCGCTATGCCGCGGCTGGCGGGACGGGTGCCGCTACTGCTCGTCGGCATTCTTCTGCTGCGCTTGCGCTTCTTCGAGGTCGAGCTGCCGGGACACGATCTCCCGGTAGGTGGTTCGTCGGACGCGCCGGATCATGTCAACGGACAGCAGGACGGCGGCGGCTGCGACGAGGAAGGTCAGCAGGAAGCCGAAGAGGCCTGGGGTCACGGTGTCCTGGTTGAACGGCGCGGGGGTGGGGGTCGCCGGGGACGGCGGCGTGGTGGCGAGTTGAGTGAGGAGTTCCAAGAGCATCAGCGTGGTCCGTTCGGTGGGTGAGCAGGTCGTCGGTCAGGCCGGATCCGCGAGGTGCAGCGTCGCGGCGAGTGTTTCCGGGGGCGTGTTCTGGGGCGGCGGGACCGTGCGCGGACGGTGGATATCCACGGGGCGGGAGTGTTGAGGGGTCCGCTGCTCTGGGAATGAATGAGCCGTCACACCCGTTGTCCAGATACCCCGGGGGGGTATACGGTTCGGTGAGGTCGGTTCAGGCCGGAAGGAGTCACGATGGTCAAGCACGAGGGGCATTCGAGCGGGCACGGTGAGCATCACGGTGCGGAGTCGGTGCCGGCGTCGTCCGAGCACAGTGGCCACGCGATGCCGGGGGATCACGGGTCGCACGGTCAGGCCGTGAGCACGGCTCCGGATGGTCACGCCGGTCACCCGGTCAGCAGCGAGCACGGTGACCCTGCCGGTCACCCGGGCCACGGCGAGCACGACAGCCACGCAGAGCACCACGACCACGGAGGTCACGGGGGTCACGGCGGTCATGGTGATCACGTGGGCCAGTTCCGGCGTCTGTTCTGGATCATGTTGGTCTTCGCGGTGCCGGTCGTGGGTTTCAGCGGCATGTTCGCGATGATCCTGGGCTACCCGCTGCCGGAGGCGTCGTGGGTCGCGTGGATCTCGCCCGTGCTCGGCACGGTCATGTACGTATGGGGCGGGCGGCCGTTCCTGCAAGGTGGAGTGTCGGAGCTGCGCTCGAGGACGCCGGGGATGATGCTGCTGATCGCGTTGGCGATCACGGTCGCGTTCCTCGCGTCGTGGGGTGCGAGCCTGGGGCTGCTGGATCACGAGCTCGATTTCTGGTGGGAGCTCGCGCTGCTGATCGTGATCATGCTGCTCGGGCACTGGATCGAGATGCGCTCCCTCGCGCAGACGTCCTCGGCTCTGGATTCTCTGGCGGCGCTGCTGCCGGATGAGGCGGAGCGGGTGCGCGAGAGCGGCGTGGAGAAGGTGTCTCCTGCGGATCTGGTGCAGGGCGACGTCGTGATCGTGCGTCCCGGCGGCCGGGTGCCGGCGGATGGCCGAGTGATCGAGGGCACCGCTGATGTGGACGAGTCGATGATCACCGGGGAGTCCCGGGCTGTCAGTCGTGGGCCGGGGGCGATGGTCGTCGCCGGCACGGTCGCCACGGACACGGCGCTGCGGGTGGAGGTGACGGCGGTCGGGGATGACACCGCTCTCGCCGGCATCCAGCGCCTGGTCACCGAGGCGCAGAACTCGTCCTCGAGGGCGCAGCGCATCGCGGATGTCGCGGCGGGGTGGCTGTTCTGGTTCGCGTTGGGCGCCGGGGTGATCACCGCGATCGTGTGGTCGCTGCTGGGCAGCCCTGATGAGGCGGTGATCCGCACGATCACGGTCCTGGTGATCGCGTGCCCGCACGCGCTGGGACTCGCGATTCCGCTGGTGGTGTCCATCGCGACCGAGCGCGCCGCGAAGGGCGGCGTGCTCGTGAAGGACCGCCTGGCGTTGGAGAGCATGCGGACGGTGACCACGGTCCTGTTCGATAAGACCGGCACCCTCACCAAGGGGGAGCCGACACTGACCGCCGTGCACACCGTCGAGGGTGTGGGCGAGGAGGAGCTGCTCGCGGTCGCCGCGGCGGTGGAGGCGGACAGTGAGCACCCGCTGGCGCGGGCGATCGTGAGCGCGGCGAGCAGCCGTGGCGTGCGGGTGCCGGCGGCGACCGGGTTCGAGGCGTCGACCGCTGTGGGTGTCACCGCGCACGTGGAAGGGCGGCCGGTGAGTGTGGGCGGTCCGTCGATGCTTCGTGCGCACGACGCGGCGCCGCTTGAGCAGACGCGGGCGTGGGAAGCGGAGGGGATGATCATCCTGCACGTGCTCCAAGAGGGCCGGGTCATCGGGGCGTTGGGGCTCGCGGATGAGGTGCGGGAGGAGTCCCGGCAGGCCGTGGACGCGTTGCACGCGATCGGCGTGCAGGTGGTCATGATCACCGGCGATGCCGAAGCGGTCGCGAACACGGTCGGCAGCGAGCTCGGCATCGATCGGGTGTTCGCGGGGGTGAAGCCGGAGGACAAGGCCGCGAAGGTGATCGAGCTGCAGAAGGAGGGTCGGCGGGTCGCGATGGTCGGTGATGGCGTCAACGACGCGCCCGCTCTCGCGCAGGCCGACGTGGGGATCGCGATCGGTGCGGGCACCGATGTCGCGATCGCGTCCGCCGGGGTGATCCTGGCGTCCGATGATCCCCGGTCGGTGCTGTCGGTGATCGAGCTGTCTCGGGCGAGCTTCCGGAAGATGAAGCAGAACCTGTGGTGGGCGGCCGGCTACAACCTGCTCTCCGTCCCGCTGGCCGCGGGAGTGCTGGCCCCGATCGGGTTCGTGCTGCCGATGTCGGTGGGGGCGCTGCTGATGTCGGCGTCCACGGTCGTCGTCGCCGTGAACGCGCAACTGCTGCGCCGTCTGGATCTGTCCCCGCAGGCCAGCACTCGCGCCGCGCGCGAGCGCGGCACCAGCCCGGTCTCTCACGAGGAGGGCCGCAGCACCGTCCAGGTGCGCCCGTAGTCGCCGGAGGCGACCACTCCGCGCTCGTCGGCGACGAGGACCCACCGTTTTTCGCCGTCGACGAGCGCGAACGCCTCCGGCGTCCCCTCGACTTGCCCGTGGCTTTGCCAGGAGCCCTCGAGAGTCCCCGTCCACAGGATCCCGTCGACGTCGACGCCCACCAGCTCCCCGCCGGCACTGCTGTCCACGAGGAACAGGGCGGGCGCGCCGGGAACGGGCCGGAACGTGACCGCCGCGTCGTCGCTGACCTGCAAGCCGGTCTCGGTGGTCGCGAACACCCGGTCGGGGCGCTCCGGATCCGCGGTCAGATCCCGCAGCGGCAGCTGTGCGGCCGGGATCCAGGCGGCGCCGGAGTCGTCGCTTCGGAGGATGACGCCGCCGGTCGCGTCGTACCCGTAGACGCGGGTGGCCGTGTCGGTGAGGGCGACGGTCGCGAGGTCGTGGAAGTCCGTCGTCCCGCTGAGGGACAGCGGCTCCCAGGTCGAGGCCGCGTCGGTGCTGCGGATCAGGCCCAGGTTCGGTCCCGGCGCTGACTTCTCGGCGGGGTCGGGATGGCCGGAGGCGTAGAACACGCCCTCCGGGGTGATCGTGAACCCCATCGTGTCCTGCGCCCGCCCACCGATCGGCCCCGCGTCCGCCGCGTCCGCCGCGTCCGCCGCAGCGTCCGCCGCAGCGTCCGCCGCAGCGTCCGCCGTAACGGATGCGGGGTAGGTGTTGGGGAGGGTGTCGGTGGGGATCACCCACACTCCCGAGTGCGCGGCCGCGTAGGTGAGCCCGGTCGCCGGGTCCCAGCCCAGCCCGTGCACGTGCTCCAGCTCGTCCGGCGTGGACACGAGCTCGCCCGTCTCCACACGCTCTGACGAAGCGCAGCCGTTGAGTAGCGCCACCGTCACCGCGGCGCCGACGATGACGGCGAGAGGGCGAGGGTGGTGCGGGTGTTCAGCCAAGGGTGACTCCTCGGGCGCTCATGAACGGTTCGGGGTCGACGCGGGCGCCGTTGATGCGGGTCTCGTAGTGGAGGTGGCAGCCGGAGGACGCGCCGGTGGAGCCGACGAGGGCGATGCTCTGTCCGGCGGTGACGCTCTGCCCGACGGAGACGAGGTTGGTGCTGTTGTGGGCGTAGCCGGTCTGGATGCCATTCCCGTGATCCAGGAGCACCCAGTTGCCGTAGGAGCCCAGCGGCCCGGAGTAGGCGACGGTCCCGGCGGACGCGGCGGAGATGGGGACTCCGCAGCCGGCCGCGAGGTCGGTGCCGTAGTGGAAGGATCCGACTCCGGCGACGGGCTTGTTCGGGCGCGGCCCGAACGCGGAACTGATCCACCCCGACACCGGCCTCACCCACCCCGACCCTGACGGCACCGGCGCCGATCCGCCTGCGGGAGGGGCGGCGGGGCGGGAGGGGGCGCTTCCGCCGGACACGGGCGCGGGCGCTGTGCGGACGGCAGTGGCCGCGGCTTGCGCGGCGCGGGCGGCGGCGGCTTGCGCGGCCTGCGAGGCCGCGGCCGCTTCGGCTGCACGCCGGGCGTCCTCGCCGCGCTGATAGTCGGCCTCGGTCGCTTCGCGGTCCTCGGTGAGGACGCTGAGCTGCGCCTGCAATGTCGCCGCGTTCACCGCCTGCTCGTCGCGGCGCTGCTGCACCGCGTCGCTGGCCGCGATCGCGTCGGCCAACGCGTTCTGCGACGCGCTCGCCAGCTCGCCCAGCTCCGCTGTCGCGACGTCCGCCTGCTCGGTGAGCGATTGGGCGGTGTTCGCGTCCGCGGTCGCCGTCGCGTAGATCGTGTCCGTCGTCTCGGCCAGTTTGCTCATCGTCGAGAGCTGGTTCAGGAGGCTGCTGCTGTCCTTCCCGGTCAGCAGCGACAGGGTGAGGTTCGAGCCGGCGGTGCGGGACAGGGACGCGGCGAGACGGCCCGCCTGCACCTGCGACGTGTCCGCGCGGACGGTGGCGGCGTCCGCCTGCTCCTGCAACGTCGCCGCGCGGTGATTCGCCCGGTCGTAGGCGCCCTGAGCTCGCTCGTACGCTTCGCCGCGCTGCTGCTGCTCCCGCTGCGCCGCGGCGACCTCCGCCTCCAGACCTTGCAGCAGGCCGGTCAGCTCGGTGATCTGCGCTTGCGTGCTCGCCTCGCTCGCGCGAGCGCTCTGCACCTGCTCCCAACTCGGGTACTCCGCCGCCTGCGAGGCCGGCGCGCTGAGGAACAGGGATGCGATGACGGCGAACACGAGCACCGCCGCAGCGCCTACCCGGCGTGCGGGCGTGGTGCGCGGCTCAGCCAAGACCGACACCCAGATCGCTCATGAACCCTTCCGGGTCCACGGGGCTGCCGTCGACGCGGGTCTCGAAGTGCAGGTGGCAGCCGGACGAGGCCCCGGTGGAGCCCACAAGCGCGATGAGGTCGCCGACGGCGACCGTGTCGCCCACGTCCACGAGCAGGTCACTGTTGTGCGCGTAGCCCGTCTCGATGCCGCCGCTGCTCTCCAGCAAGATCCAGTTGCCGTAGCTGCCGGCGTACCCGGCTTCCTCGACGGTGCCGCCGGTCGCGGCGACCACGGGGGTACCGCAGGGGGCGGCGAGGTCGGTGCCCTTGTGGAACGCGCTCACCCCTGCGACCGGGGCATCCGGGCGCGGACCGAACGTGCTCGAGATGCGGCCCGCGACCGGCACCCGCCAGGCGGCAGCCGCGATACCGCTGTCCTCGATGGACGCGGCGGAGTCCTCTGATGCGTCGTCCACGAGTTCGGTGGCGACGGCGGCGGTCACCAGCACCTCGGGTTTGGCTTCCGCGCCGAACGCGTCCCGGGTGACGGTGAGCTGCACGGCGCCGGCCGCGACGAACGTCTGCGGCTGCACCTCGCTCGCGGCGGTAAGGGCCGCGGTCGTGGTCGGGGTGCCCTCGACGGCGAACGCGGGCATGGAGGAGGTCACCGCGATCATCGTGACGAGAGTCATCGCGGACACCCCGGCCAGACGCGGCCGCATCGTGGCCGTGCCCGGCGGGAGCGGTCGCGGGCGGGCCGCGGCGCGCGCGGCCTGCTGCATCGCGTGCGCTTCCGCGCGGGAGGGCGCCGTGTACGTCACCCGGCGTCCGAGCGTCAGCGCAGCCTGCCGCGGGGACATCTCGCGGGTGCGGGTTCGGGTGCGGTGCAGGTCACGGCGGCGCGGGTCACTCATCGACGCGGCGTTCACCGGGCAGCTCCCGACCGAAGCGGACGGGGGTGAAGAGGGGTGTGGTGCATGGGGAACGTTTCTGGTTCGAGCGCCCTCGACGGGC